>NZ_JBHTJZ010000012.1:0-233461 GCF_042675905.1 Paenibacillus chungangensis
CGATAATTTAGTCATCAAAAATTATCCGAGGAGACAGGTGCAGATTCCCTGGAGTTACAACACTTTAGAAGAATTGTGACGGATAAATAACTTGCTTGGATATGGGCAAAGCGAGTTGTGGGATCGCTTGCGGATGCAGGCGTACACGGCGATTCGCCAACGAATCGACTTGCAGTGCAAACTGCAGCATTACGACCGCTCTCAGACCGGTGAATACATCACAAGGCATCTCGAGTATGCAGGAAGTGAGCATGCCATTTTCTCAGACAACGCGCTGGACGTGATCTACACGTTTTCCAGCGGATCAGCCCGGTTGGTCAACAAAGTATGTACAAACAGCCTCATCTACGGCGCGATCAACCAGAAACGCATCATCGATGATCATATGGTTAAACATGTCATCGGAGGGGAACTGGTATGACAGATCCGTGGCTACTGATGACGTATAATCGTGATGCGAACTGCTGGATGGTTTATATGGATGGGCGTTCGTATCCGATGCATTGTGGGGAATGGTTCGAAATTCAAATCCACGAAGATAAAGGAATAACCTGTACGCTAGAACTAGATCGAGACTGGTTTGTAATCGTCAGGGAAGCCAGATTTTATCTTCGGAAGAAGGATACGTACCATATTCATATTTAATCTGTAGGGGGAGTCTTCATTCATGACTTCCCTCTTTCCTTTATGATTTCTCGGACAGCCAACCCGTCAGATATTGGACAATCTATCTCGTCTTATTTTGGTCGAATTGCGCTGTCAGTAACAGTGTTGTCTTGTTGGTCCAGAATGAAACAGATGATGAGAGGACTTGACACACAAGGGTTATAACGTATGTAATAGGGGATTAAAAACGGTGATACAGACGTTTTAAAACCGCATTGATGTAAAATTGATGTAAAAATTAAACATGAACCTGCCTAAACCAACTTAAAAAGACGCACTGGGATATGATCTCCATTGCGTCTTCTGCGATTAATCATCGACATCTTCATCCGGAGAAATGCCGTAAAAAATTTCAGCTACTTCCCCAGTTAAAGCTGAGTAACAAGTTTCAATGGTTACTAACTTTTCCTTCGTATGAACCCGGTAAACAAAAACAACATTATTTATCAATGCCTATAAGTATCCGTTAAACGGATACTCTGGAAAATCGGCTACTCCATCAGCGCATCGATAAGGATCGATCGAAAGAAGGTGATTTGTATTTCGAAGTGCTGTCCGGTGATCGACATTATACAGGTTTGCAAACCTTATAGTTGCTCTTCTTTTCCAAGCAACTTTATATTTTTCATCGGCCATCCTGGACCTCATGCACAATCCGCATGATGTCTTCTTCGTTATAAATCAGTTTGTTGTCTTCAGCGGCTTCTCTTAAGTCATTCATGACTAATGGATTAGTGAACAAGGAGTGCGTCATTCTCCTTTTCTTATCTTCGGACATCATCTTAACAGGGGCAGGATGATCAAATACTTCTCGAAATACTTCAAGCATTTCATTTAGTTCCACAATATCCTTACCCTCAAACTTTATATAAAATTGATCAATTTGTTCTTGGGTAACAAATTGCATATGATCACCACCTGCTTCATTAGGTTATTTTCATTATATCAAAATTCTATATTTATGTCATTTTACAATGACAATTGTTCGAGTCCATTCATGTAATTCAATTTGGTTCATGACTTATGCAGTTTGCCCCAATTGATGGAAGTTTGATAAGTGTCATACAAATCTGCTCGAAAATCCTGAAAACCTCTTGACTTTTCCAGAATCCCACAATAATCGCAAAGGATACCTTTCTACAAAGGGTATATCTTTAGCGATTACAGGTGATTTCATTGAAACAAAACCTTGAGCAGCCTAAGTTCCGCAAGCTTTCGCATGGCCAATGCGCAGGAACACCTATCCTACGTACTCTCTGGGATCAATTCGACTTTTCTTTAGGCGCACCTTCTTGGATGCTATGTTTTATGTACGTCATTGGGTTTGTCTCCGGCTGCACAGCCGTGAATCAAATGGCGGGCTTGCCAGCAAAGACGCTATGCTTGAGTTGATGTTCAAACCGTACAAGCTAGCGCAGTATACCCTTAGTCGCTTCCTCACAACGCCTTTCGCTTGGAGAACGTTCGGCAAAAAACGTGTTGAACGTCTGCAGCAAGATGCAAACACGGCTCTTCAAGAAGGCGACGTGATCAACTTGGACGATACGCATAGCGCGCATCCGTACGCCAAGAAACTCCCTTTTTTATGTTGGTTGAAAGACTCTTCGACGAAAACATACAGCTGGTGCATGAATCTGGTCGTGCTGCAAGCTGTGTTGAAGAATGGCCTGGCATACCCGCTTTTCTACAGCGTATGGCATAAACCCGCCGACGCAGAAACACGTCTCACGAAATTTGATCTTGCCCGTCAAATGCTCCTTATGCTCCGGGAATCGGTCAACTGCCGGTTGTGGGTTGCGATGGATCGCTGGTACCTCTGCAAGGATTTTTTCGTGTTCTTAGAAACACATGCCTTCGATTGGGTGACCCAAGCGAAGCGGAACACCGCTTTGTATCGTCGAGTCATCGAACAGGGGCGCGAGCGCTTTGTTCCCGTTTCGCCTCGCCAGCTTATTCAAGAAGCTTACAAGCGACTCCTTGTCGGCAACGGTCTTTCCGCTGTTGCGCTGTCCGACATCTATATGAAAATGCCATATGAAACGCTTGGCCGCAAAGGGCAGACCGTTACCAAACATCGCTACGTTCCCATTGCTGCGGTTGCAGCGATTCGGTTGAAGGAGGATGAAGAAGCGGTTAGTGAGATGGACAAGGATGATGATCCGGCGATCTACAAGGGCGCATATTTGATCATAAGTAACCGACATGATGCTCCGAAAGAAGCGCTTGCTGTCTATGGTAAACGCTGGCGCATTGAGGTATTTTTCAGGACTGCCAAGCAGGAGCTTGGCTTCGAGAAGTGCCACTCCACGTCAGAAGCACATCAGCATGCACATATGGAGCTATTATTCGCGACGGAAACGTTGTTGTCCTACGCATTATGGCAAGTAAACAAAGAAAAAACGAGTGATGAGAGCTTCACCCACGGCGAAATGGTTCAGGGTCTCTTCCACACTCGTTGCCAGGTTCGATCAAGGAACCACAAGGGTATTGAACGAATCTACATCGATTGTGACACAGAGGTACGCCGCTTTGCAAGCCTTATTTCCCTATACTAGCCCAAGACGCTTCCTATGTCTTGGTGGCCGGTTTATTCAAGCATAGATTCTCACCATTACCAGTTAATCTCGCGAACTGCATAAGTCATGTGTCTGATTTAATGTTGACAATCCATGGTGCAATTGTAATGTTTCAAAGGAACTGTCGAATAAAGGGGTTTTAAGTTGGTATGTGGAATAAGTCTAGGGGCTGGTTGAATTGGACTAGAGTTAGAGACAAACGCATATACGAATTTAACTAGTCAAAATCACAATCTGGAGCGATACGAAATGACACTTCCTGTAGAGCTAGCTTCGATATTTCATAACAAGCGAAAATCTTACAAAATGGTTTTGATTCAATCGATCCTTGATGAATATAGAGAATCATACACTCGATTTTTACCGCTCGATCAAGTAGCTGAGCGCTTTTTGTCATATTACCAAAAGAGCAGCGTCGAGGGGAAGAAGGTAGACTCACCACCAAATGGAGTTGCTAGTAGCTGGGATGAATTTACGTTATCTCAGACGAAGTCATTGCTTAAGACGCCAATTGATGCCCTATCCAAAATTCTTGAGATAACTGCAGAAACAATTACGTTTAGGCATCATATTGGTACTGCTTCGCATAAACAAAAAGCTGAAAGAACTAACGTTTCGATTGGCGAACCAGACTCGCCTAGAGGATCCTATACTGGCTCGGAAGCTAAGCTATATACAGACACAGCTGCAGCGACTGTTAAGGCTTGATTTTCTGAATGTGGGGGATATGCGGCAGCTTTCCGTATCACTGGTGTTGCAGATGGCACCGGGTTATCGGGAGGTGTATCGGAATTATTTGCTGCTGATGAAGGGTTTATCAATTCAGAGTGATCTGTTCCGGCTATCGATGAAGGATCTAGCACAGCTTTATGAGTACTGGTGCTTTCTCAAGATTCATGATCTCCTTAGTCGTAAGTATGAGCTGTTGAAGCAGGATATTATTAAGGTTAATCGTACCGGAATTTTTGTTACGCTAGACAAATCACAGAAGGCGAAAATGGTCTATCGTAATCCGAGAAATGGCGAAATTTTCTCGCTATATTATAATACGTTGCCGAGCGGTGAGGAGACGCCAACGATTGCGCAGAGACCCGATAATGTGCTTACGCTGAAGAAAAATGATTCCGATGCAGAGTATAAGTATATTTTTGATGCTAAGTATCGGTTAAATCCAGCTTATGAGGATACACCTTACCGAAGGACTTATGGGACCCCTGGGCCTGAAGAGTCGGACATAAACACGATGCATCGTTATCGTGACGCGATTGTCTACTCGGAGGCAAGCGGGAGTGAGCTTGAGCGCAGCATGTTCGGAGCATATGTATTGTTCCCGTATCATGATGAAGAGCAGTTTCAAGAACATAAGTTCTACAAGAGCATTGAACTGATCAATGTGGGAGCTTTTCCATTCCTGCCGAATTCGACGGGGCTGATGGAAGCTTTTCTAGATGAGATTATTATGGACAGTCCGGAGAAAGCCTACGAGCGCTCTACGCGTCCGAGGGGGACGAAGGACTACTATGAGAACAAGCTGGGTGGCAAAAATGTTTTGGTTGGTTCGCTAAGGGAAGTGAAGCAGCTAGATGAAGCTCTTAGGGATAAGTTCTATCATGTGCCGCTAGCGAATATCACGGACCATAAGCTGCTAACGCAGCTGGAATATGTCGCGCTCTATCAGTCGAAGAAAAAGTTCGAGGCGCGCAGGGAGATCGGCATTCACTGGTATGGCAGGATTGTAGATTGGCGGGTATTAAGACGTGGCGAGATCACGGAACGTCCTGCAAGGCCTGGTACGGAGGAACAACTGTATGTGAAATTTACAATTGGTGAATGGATAAAACGAAATAAACCAATCGTTCCAGGAGGTAGAGGGATTTATACGCTTCTATATACGTCCAAATATATGTTCAATCGTGCGCTTGAGATTGCGGAGCTTAAGCTGGAAACGGAAGAGGATCTTAGGAAGTGGCGTGAGCAGCGTCGACTTGGTCCTGTGAAGGTTAAGCTAGATCATGATCAGGTAGATTTGGCTAGTAGAGTACTAGGGATTGAATCTCAGGGAGGACATGAAATGTGAATAGTGAACTTACACAGTTAGTCAGGATTGAACTCATAGACCAGCTATCTGAACGGAAAGGGGAGGCCGCACGCGGCCTCCCCTTTACCATTTCCCCCTCAGTGCCCCTTTTTTTACGGTTATTGAGAGCAGTCAGAACATGAAGTTAAGAGATGGTTATAGATGTTAAATACCAGACATACGCTTCATTTGAAATGTCGACTATAATGACGAGGCGGCAAGAAAATCTGAATGTTTTACTATTATCGGAAGTAGGAGGATGAACGAATGATGATAGACAAAGCCCAGTGTATACCCGCTACGCTGTTCACCTGCAAGGACAATACCTGTATAGAGTCGATTTCTTCATCCGACATAGTTGTCCGGACCGAAGACAGCGGCGGAGAGGCATGGCTGGATGCGGCTGCGTGCACATCCTTGGAATGGCAGGCTAACGATTACCTGTATATGGATGTTACCCATAGGTCTCACGATGTTCTGGTGGTTGTTCTGAGATTTGTCGACCTGAATCAACAATCGATCACTGTTCATTTCGGTGTGCTGCCCGGCGTGGAGACTAGGATCTGCCTTCCTCTGAAAGCGCTTGCTGGCGATGAGCTGTTTCTTTCCAGGTTTCCGGGCGTTCTGCAGACGGTGCTGCGAGGAGATCCTTCGGTAGATCGCAGTGGCATTATTGGCTTCGGCATTGGAACAATTGCTTCTACCGCAAGCAGATGCTTCACAATCGGCAGCATCTATTTGAGTAAGGAGTTGCCCGATTTCAACTATGCTGTCCAGCCGCTAATCGATGAGCTAGGCCAGCTGACAGACCGCAGATGGAAGGGAAAGACCGGAAGCGAGCAAGAAATGAGAGTTCGCATGGAAGCGGAGCTGAGTTGCGGCGACCCAGAGATAAGCTCTTCGCCCGAACTTTCGGTATATGGGGGCTGGAAGGAGCTTTGCTTCGAATCCAGCGGCTACTTCCGAACGGAATTTGACGGAGATCGATGGTGGTTCGTTGATCCGGAAGGATATGCCTTATTCAGCGCCGGCATGGATTGTGTGCAGCCTTCCGATTCCATGCGTGTTAATGGAATGGAGCATCTTCTCCCGGATCTCCCAGGGAAGCATGGCGCATTCCGAGATGCTTGGAGCAGCGAATCCGAATACAGCTTCATGATCGCGAATTGGATTCGAATATGCGGTACCTCATGGCGGAAAGCGTGGATGGAAGTGACGGAGCAAAGATTGAAGCAGTGGGGCATCAATACGATTGGAAATTGGTCGGACGGTGACTTCATTGCGAAGTCCACTCTCCCTTATGTGTATCCCATGCATAGCTTCCCGGGCACGAGCGAGTTCATCTATCGGGATTTCCCGGATGTATTCAGCGAGGAATATGAGCGCAACGCCGAGACATTCGCGTCACAATTAATGGAACTGCAAAATGACCGGAGAATGATTGGGTATTTCATGAGGAATGAGCCGCATTGGGCGTTCGTCGACAGTCTGAATTTGACGGAAAGGCTGCTGATGTGCGATAGGTCGCTCAAGAGCAAGACATATCTCGCCCACTGGCTCCAAGCAAAGTACGGGGAGGTCAGCAAGCTTAATGAGGCCTGGGACATGACGTTCGGCAGCTTCGAGGAGCTGGAATCAAAGCTGAATGGACTTCCGACAACCGTGGCTGCAAGGGAGGATTGCGAACGGTTCCATCGTATAATGATCCGCCGCTATGTGGAAATACCAGCAGCCAGCTGCAGGAAAGCTTCTCCGCATCACTTGAATTTAGGCATGCGGTACGCCTGGGTGGCCAACGATGATATTCTTGAAGGCTGCGAAGCCTTCGATGTATTTTCGATTAATTGCTATCAGATGAAGCCGGATAAGGAAATGATCAAGCAGATTGCCGATAAGCTTAATCGTCCGCTCATGATTGGTGAATTCCACTTCGGCGCGGCTGATGCCGGTCTCCCCGCTTATGGCATTCGGGCTGTAGCAAGCCAGCGCGAGCGCGCGGATGCTTATCGGCACTTCGTCGAGCAATCGGCTGCAATTCCTGAGCTCATTGGCGTGCACTATTTTCAACTAAACGATCAGCCTGCGCTCGGACGATTCGATGGGGAGAACTATCAGATCGGTGTTATCGATGTCTGCTTGCGTCCCTATGATAGCTTCGTCGAAGCCATGAGAGACTCTCACGCACGAATGTATAACATTCGAACCGGAAGGGTCAAGCCATTCTCGGATCCGCCGCATGAAATTCCGAAAACAGGCTTCTAGCCGAAGTGAATTCGCGTAAGGCAAGGAGGCTCAGGGGTGCTGATGAATCGAAAAAGGAAGTTAGGGTCGCTCGTCGCTGCAGTTGTATCGCTAGGAGTCATTGCTGCTTTTGTCATCATGATTAACGTGGATGGAGGCAGCGATACAGGTGGGGAATCGCGACAAATAATTGCATATATAAACTCTCGTCCTGTCGTTACGGAAGAAGTTGAGCTGATTGCCAGTTATGCGGATAATCCGGAAGCTATTATTTCCGCAAAGGTCGTTCAGCAGGAGGCGATGCGTTACGGTTTGTTAAAGGAAGATTCTTACGCTTATTTCTTATCGGAGCTGCAAGCTGAGAATAAGCGAAGAGAGCGGGCTATAGCGAACGACGACGTCATATATGGTCCTAGACAATACACGGAGCAAAGTTATTATCACTACCGGCAGGCGAATCTCTTTAACCAATTGAAGTCGTCATGGATCGAGAGTGAAGGCGATATCTCCGAGGAAGCGCTTCACCAGTACTTTGAGACCAATCGGGAGCAAGTGGCTCGCAAACATGATTCGATTATCATTCACAAGGTGACAGCCGCATTACAAGAAGAGCTGCTGTCTATTGAGACGCAGATCGCAAACGGCGCTTCCTTCATGGAGATATATCATGCGCGGGACGAGTCAGATGGAGGGGCTGAAGTCGAATCGATCTCGGATGAAAACTATCGAGAGGTGTCCAAATATCGAAGCCAGTATTATGATGCCGCCGTCAGGCTCCAGCCAGGCGAGGTTAGTGTTATTATTCCCGACGGCCAGTCTTATGCGATCCTCTACTGCGCGGAACGCGTTGAAGGGGGATACTTCAGCTTCAACGAGATTAGAGAGGAGGTGATTCATAAGTATTGGGATGAGGAGTTCGAGGCGCATATACAGGAGCGCAGTTCCAGCGCAGAGGTCCAATGGACGGAGCTGAATCAAAGCGCTCGATAGATGCCGGGAGAGAACCGCTGATACGAATGGAGGAGGCAATAATAGTGAAAAACACGATCATGAGAAGCTTCTATTTAACTGTGCTGTTGTTTATGTTCGGCATTGTGTTTTTTGCAGTGTCGACTATGGCCGCTAACTACTATGTGGATGCGACCGCCGGAAGTGATTCCAACAACGGAACGAGTACAGCTTCTCCCTGGAAGACGCTGACGAAGGTTAACAGTATGACCTTCCAGCCGGGGGATACGATCTTTCTCAAGAAGGGAGAAGCTTGGACGGGCAGACTTTGGCCTAAGGGAAGCGGTTCCCAAGGCGCGCCGATTACAATCGATGCCTATGGAACGGGGAATGCGCCTCATATTAACGGGAATGGCCAAGAATCGGCCGTTTACTTGTACAACCAACAATACTGGGAAATCAAGAATCTCGAAATCACCAATAATAACGGAACCAGCTCAAGACGTCTCGGGATATATGTCGTCAATGAGGACGCGGGGACGCTGGAACACATCCATATTGTCGGGAACAATGTGCATGACGTCTACGGCGATAACGTCAAGGACGGCAACGGCAGCGGAGGCATCAAAATCCGCACCATTGCCGGAAATGTGAAGTCAAACTACAACGGTATTCTGATTGATGGCAATGTTGTGGGGCCGCGTGTGGATCGAACCGGCATCGATGTTAATTCGGATTACTGGTGCCGCCCGGACAGTGGCTGTACAGGTACTTATAATTGGTATCCGAGCACCGATGTGATGATTCAGAACAATTACGTTGCGGATGTAGGCGGAGACGGAATTGTACCCATGGCAACTCTGGGCGCAATCGTACAATACAATACCGTGAATGGCTTCAATATGCGCTCGGGAACGCCGAATGCCGGAATTTGGGCATGGAATGCCGACCATACCGTCATTCAATATAACGAGGCATTCAATGGACATACGACGAGAGACGGTCAAGGCTTCGATATCGATTATGGTCAGACTGGTACAATCGTCCAGTACAACTACAGTCATGATAACGACGGCGGCTTTATCTTGATCTGCCAGCCTGGCGGCGCCAAAAACGATGGCGGAATCGTTCGTTACAATATTAGTCAGAACGATTACGAGCGAGTATTCCATCTGATTGGCCCTACCACCAATACGCAAGTTTATAACAATACCATCTATTTACCTGCTGGCAGCACGACTCAACCGATTAATGTAGGATCTTGGGGCGGCTATACGCAATCGATCTCCTTCTACAATAATATATGGCATCTTGATGGTGCCGGCAGCTGGCTCGGAATTGCCAATGCGGGTACCTTCAACTTCAACTACAATACGATTTATGGCGTGCATACTGCAGGAGAACCCGCGGATCCCAACAAGTTGACTGCCAATCCATGGCTGGCCGGACCTGGAACCGGCACGAACCGCACAGCGGTAGACGGTTACAAGCTGCTCACCGGTTCGCCTGCAATTGGAACAGGGATGCTTGTCAGCAATAATGGAGGCAAGGATTACTGGGGCAATACCGTGTCAAGCTCCGCTGCGCCGAATCGTGGAGCCTATAACGGTTCAGGCGTACAGGGAACGCCTCCATCTCCGTTAATCGTTCACAATGGCGGGTTTGAGACGGGCGCATTAGGTCCATGGGGCAATTGGAATACGGCAAGCGTAGTCGCCGGCAATGCCAGGAGCGGCAGCTATGCGCTGCAGCTGGCAGGAGGGCCGGGCTCGTCAGAGCAGGTCGTACAGGTGCAGCCGAATACGACCTATACATTATCCGGTTATGCCAGAACGACGAACAGCTCCGAACAGGTTCGCATTGGCGTGAAAAATTACGGAGGAACGGAGACATACGCGGTCATAACAAGCACAAGCTATACCAAAGGTACAGTTACCTTCACAACGGGCGCTTCACATACAACGGCGACAATCTATGTGTACAAACCATCGGGAGCCGCTTATGCTTATGGGGATGATCTATCGATCGCAACAACTGCATCGATCAGTAACAGCGGCTTTGAATCCGGTACTCTCAGCCCCTGGACGAATTGGAATACGGCAAGCGTCGCGGCGAACAATGCCAGAAGCGGCAGCTATGCCCTGCGTCTGGCGGGAGGTCCCGGATCGGCTGAGCAGGTCATTCCATTGCAGCCGAGTACGACGTATACGCTCAGCGGTTACGCCAAGACGGCCACTGCGTCACAGCCGGTACGAATTGGCGTGAAAAACTATGGCGGGGCAGAGGTATATGCTGTGATCTCAAGCACGAGCTATACACAGGGAAGCGTTACGTTCACAACCGGTTCATCGAATACAACGGCAACGATTTACGTCTTCAAGCCTTCAGGTTCATCTGATGCATACAGTGATGATTTGACCATCACACAGTAAAGGATAGGAACGGATAACGACCCCTGATAATCAGGGGTCGTTCATCTAGTTATGAGGATTGGATTTCTCTGAATTCCTGAGGAGTAACTCCGAAATGCTCTTTGAACAGGCTAATAAAGTATTGCGGCTTAAGAAAGCCGATGGCCTGCGAAATTTCAAGAATTTTCATATTCGTATGCTTCAATAGGTAGACAGCTCTTTCAATGCGAACACGTTGAATATAAGTGGACAACGTCTCCCCGGTTTCTTTCTTATACAATCTGGACAGGTAGACCGGATGCAGAAAGACATGCTCGGAGATCGTCCGCAAGGTGACGTCTCGTGCAAGGTTTTCTTGAACATATTGGTGGATTTGCTGAACAATATGAGATTGACGTTTGGATGAAGGCAGTTCAATGCTTTTCTGGAATTGGAAGAGTAGGGATAAGCTCCACTCCCGGAGCTGCGCAGTTGTACGGAAGAAGTAGCCATTGCGCAGATATTCGGGGTTACCCGCCAGATCCGCTAGCCGCAGCCCTTGTTTGTGAGCAATATTGGACAGTGCGCTGCAAATATGATAATACACCTCCATCAGATGCTCTTGCGTACGGCAAGTGGTGGATTCCAGCTCTTCGAATACGTCGTTCAATTTGCTCGATAGCTCTTCCCATTGACCGGATTCCATTAGATTTAATAGGGAAGGCGGCTCATATATTTTCTTCAAGGGCTGGCTGGAAGGGGCGGGCGAACGATCATCCATGGTTTCAATAGCGCTCGTATTGCTTCCAATACACTGCCAGAATGATTTGAGCGCGTCATGGTATAGAACACTTAATTGAGCGGAGAAGTGCTGTGATCTGCTCACCAAGATGGACACCGTACGGCCCAAGTATAGCTGCACGGTGCGCTGCAGTTCGGACAGCCTGTCGCTACCCTCTACTCGCTCCATGTAGAACCGCTCCTCCAGAATTATACATAAGTATTGATGGGGGTCCCGGCAATACCAGAAACTTCGATGATTGGAAACATCGCCGTACAACATTTCCTCAGCCATATTCGCCAGCGAATAATTCAGCAGCTCCATATCCTCTATCGTGGCAGCAGAGTTCATCTCCTCCAATCTAAGAATGAGTAGACGAATCGGGGTAGAGGTTAGGGCGGGTAGCTGCAACTCATTCAGTTGGTCCTGAATGGACTGGGTGGAGTATCGTCTCCCCATCAGCAGATCAAACAGCAGTCGTTCCTTCCGCGCCAAATGATTGGTCCGTATCGCATGCTCCGCAAGACTGAGCTGCGACCGATTCTCCTCCTCCAGCCTGATGCGCTCATAGGCGAGCTTAATCGTGCGATTCACTTCTTCCGGCAGCGCCGGCTTCAGCAGATAAGCGAAGGCGCCATGAGCGATTGCTTGCTGCGCATATTCGAACTCCGAATATCCGGATAAGAGAATGACTTTAACTGCAGGCCATTGGGCGCGAATAATGGCCAGCAGTTGCAGGCCGGTCTGCTCCGGCATGCGGATGTCGGTAATGACAAGGGCTATACGATGCTCGTTCAACGAAGCTAATGCTTCATTCACGGATGTCGCTTTAATGATTTGTTGAATTCCGAAAGCTGAGCGGTCGATATGCTCTTCCAAGAAGTCAAGTACAAAAGTCTCATCATCCACCAGCAGCATATTCATCGCAATTCCCCTTTTCCTCGTGTGGTAACCATCTAATGGTAATACTGATACCGCCTAAATCAGAGCTTTCGATCGTAAGGCCCGATAGAGGCCCGTATCGATGGCGCAGTCGTTGATGCACATTCCATAATCCGCAGCCTTTGTCGTGCATCGTCTGCTTCCCATCAAGCAGCATATGGAGAGATGCCAATTGGTCGGCAGGCATACCATAACCATCGTCTTCCACGACAAGCATATAGATTTCTTCTTGAATAGATCCTCTAATCGAGATCATCCCCGAATCCGCCTTATTATCGATTCCATGAATGATAGCGTTCTCTACAATAGGCTGTAGAATGAGCGGCGGAACCAGCACGGACTGCATGCCCTCATCCACTTCGATACGATAAGAGAGCCGTGTGTTGCGGAGCGCTTGTACGCTGAGGTAGCTCTTGACCAGCTTCAATTCCTCTTCCAACGTCATCTGGTAAAAATTATTTTTGGTAATGAAACGATAATAGTAGGCCAGATTCTGCGCCATCTCGATGACCGCTTGCGGATTCTTCTTGGCCATGCCCACGACATAAAAGAGGCTGTTATATAGAAAATGCGGATTGATCTGAGACTGCAGCTGCTTATACACGGCTTCTTGCGTACGCAATCTCTCTTCATAGACATCCTCTATTAAAATTTGGATACGGGAAGCCATCTCGTTAAAGCGATCGAACAAATAATCGAACTCATTGTTCACTTTCCAATGAACGCGGCTCTCATATTTGCCTCCAGCCAGCCCCTCGATCTTGCGAACCAGATAGGCGATGGGCCGTTTCACATTCCGGTAGAGCATAACCAGAATAAGACTGCCTAATAGCAAGATGATGATCAAACTCAACTTCGTAATCCATCGGGTCATATCCAATGGAGCGAAGAAATCCTCTACAGGTATATATTGCACGAGCTGCCAGCCAAGGAGTGAACTAGTAACCCTCTGCACCAAATATTGATCATGTCCGACGCGAAGAGTCTGGTGACTGGACATGGTTGAGCCGACCTGTTCTTGAATCGCGTTGTATAACGGCTGATATTTGTTGTTCAGATCGATGAAGCCATAGGAAGGATGACTGAAGAACGCCTTGCCGTTACCGGTGGCCTCGACACTTCGGAGCACCTGTTTCAAGAAGTCTACAGTGAGCGAGGTTTCAATGGAATAACTCACATTCTCAAGCTTGTGATGGAGCGAATAGGGCTCGACTAGAATGTACCGAAGCTCCAGACCATCTGTATCGCTGAAGAACCATTGGTACTTAGGAAGCGATTCCCAAGAACGAGGATGATACGTTCTGTCGACGCCTTCATTCGTTGACGAAATAATCTCATCTCGTTCTGGCCAATACACGGAGATCTTGGTTTGCGTAAGATAAGCGAAGCTTTGGGTGAGTAGCTTCTCTTCAATCGTCTTGCGCAGAAGCAGACTGTCCAGATAAGGAGCGAACGTGTTGGCTGTCCCGTAAGCTTGAATACTGCTGTCATCCGATAGGAGCACGGCAAGAATCTCCAGCTGCTTCAGTGTGGATTCCATCTCATTGACAGCGAATTCAAGCTGCTTCAGTGAAGTGGATTGCAGCGTCTGGCGCATGACTTCCTTGCTGTTGCGATCGGCGAAGGTAAATAGGAAGCTGATGATAAGTAGCGAGGCAATGAAAAAAACGAGCAAATTGCGAAAAATTTTGTACTTGACCATATGGCTCATCCTCCCATTGGTTCATTATAGATTTACGAGGCGGGTGAACACAAGGGATTATGAATCAAGTTATGAGCGAGGTTATAGATGTTAAAATCGGGACATAGAAGAGCCGTTTCACGCGTTGCTATAATTGAAACAACAGACAAAGGAGGAAGTCGACATGATTAAGGGAATCAAAAAAACGTGGCCGCTGCATGCGCTTATTTTCCCGGCCTTGCTGCTCACGATTATTTTTATGTATGTGCCCATGTTTGGTTTGGTTATTGCTTTCCAGGATTATAAGCCATGGCTCGGATTGGCCGGCTCCGAGTGGGTGGGGCTAGATCACTTCCGCAATTTATTCCTGTTCGACGACTCCGTGCAGGTGATATGGAATACACTGATTATCTCTGTTCTGAAGATCGTATTCGGGCTTATGGTGCCTGTCGTATTCGCGATTCTGCTCAATGAAGTTCGTCATATGGGTCTGAAGCGATCGATACAGACGTTAGTGTACTTGCCCCACTTTCTATCGTGGGTTATCCTTGGCGGAATTCTGATTGACTTGTTATCTATAAACGGAGGATTGGTCAATCGTACACTAGCCGCTATCGGGTTCGATCCGGTATTCTTTCTTGGGGAAGGGAACTGGTTTCGGTTTACCCTGGTTGTCAGCGATATATGGAAGGAATTTGGCTTTAGCACGATTGTTTATTTAGCTGCTCTCGCGGGGATTAATCCCGCTTTGTATGAAGCGGCAGAGGTGGACGGCGCCACTCGATTGAAGCAGACGCTGCATATTACGCTTCCGGGCATGCTGCCGATAATCGTGGTGGTGGGCACGCTTCAGTTGGGCAATGTGCTGAACGCGGGCTTCGATCAAGTGTTTAATCTGTACAATCCGTTGGTTTACAGCAAAGGAGACATTATCGATACGTTCGTATACCGTAATGCGCTCGAAGAAGGCAATTTCAGCTTTGCCACCGCTGTCGGCCTGTTCAAATCTGTCATTAGCTTTATTCTCATTGTGATATCCTACCGGCTTGCCGACAAATATGCCAACTATCGGATTTGGTAAGAAACAAAGACTAGGAGGAAAGCCGTATGTATTATAAAAATCGTGGTTATAAAGTGTTCAGCGTGTTCAATACGGTATTTTTGATTGGGCTGTCGCTGCTGTGTATTATGCCCCTTATTCATATCCTAGCGGTGTCATTCAGCGGAAGAGGACCGGCAACCGCCAATATTATCGGCTTGTGGCCAATCGACTTCACAATCGAATCCTACGAGAAGACGCTTTCCAGCGGAAATTTTCTGCGCTCCATTACGAATTCCGTCCTTCGAACCGTCATCGGCACAATCGTCGGCATGAGCTTAATTGTTGCGGCGGGGTATGCGTTATCCAAGGAAAATCCCTTTTTCAAAACGAAGGCAGTCTATACATGGTTTTTCGTCTTCACCATGCTGTTCAACGGCGGTCTGGTTCCCACTTACGTTCTGATCTCAAAAATTCATCTCATGAATTCGTTCTGGGTGCTGATCCTGCCGGGCGCTGTAAGTGTTTACAATATGATCCTTATGATGAATTTCTTCAAGGCGGTTCCCCGCGAGCTGGAAGAGGCTGCTTATCTCGATGGAGCAGGCGTATTCATAACGCTATGGAAGGTTTATCTGCCGGTGTCCTTACCCGCAATCGCTACGCTTAGCCTGTTCACGCTTGTCTGGCATTGGAACTCGTGGTTTGACGGATTAATCTATCTGACGGATGTCGAGAAATATCCGATGGCCACCTATTTGCAGACCATTGTGGTACAGCAGGATTTCAGCAAAATCAGTCTCGATCCGCAAAGTCTCGAAAATATGTCTCAGCGAACGGTGAAAGCCGCGCAGATTTTTATAACCGCGCTTCCTGTGCTTGTGATTTACCCGTTTCTGCAGAAATATTTTGTCAAAGGCATCGTGCTTGGCGCGGTCAAGGAATAAGGACACAAAAGGTTTGTTTTCGGAAACTGATGTTTATTATGGGGCATAGTCCCGACAGGGCTGCCCGTCTATACTAAAGGTGCAGAGACAACTATAATTAAAATTCAGGGAGGGTTCACTTTGAAAAAGGGGTTTATCTTATTGCTTTCCGTCATTATGCTGCTCAGTCTTCTAGCCGCTTGCGGCAAAGGGAATAATAACGGCAACGGAAATGGAAACGGCAGCACGCAGAACGAATCGACTGGTGAAGGCAGCACGAGCACAGGCGCCGATGTTGAAGAGAAGCCGCTTGTCACCCTTACCACGGCTAGGCCGGTTGGGTCGGATGTGATCTTCATCAATGGAGAAGATATTACGAATAACGTCCATAATAAATGGGCCAAAGAAAAGCTCGGCATTGACATTAAAGATATTTGGACGACGGCTGACAATGTGGCTTACCATACCAAGCTCCGTCTGGCGTTATCCACAAACGTAGAGCTGCCTGACGTATTCATCGTGCAGGATCGGCCGCTTGTTGCCGATTTAATCGCATCCGGCAAAGTGCTGGAGATTAAGGACTTATTCGAGCAGCACGCACCGGATCGAATCAAAGCGCTTTATACAGAGTTTGACAGCGCTTTAAATCAGCTGCGCAAAGACGGCGGACTATATGGGTTGCCGATCTTTACAGCCGGTGACGGTACGAACCCGGTGTTATGGGTGCGTCAGGACTGGTTAGACAAGCTGGGGCTCGAGGCGCCGAAGACAATCGCAGATTTCGAGAAGGTCATGGATGCGTTCACGAATCTAGACCCGGATGGCAACAACAAGAAGGATACGATTGGATTCGCATTCTCCGCACGTGAGAACTTCTCCAATTGGATGTCCGACGCAAGCTTCATATTCGGCGCATACACCGGGAATGCCATTCCTGGAGCATGGGCCGTGATAGACGGTCAGCTGAAGCATGGATCTGTATTGCCGGAGATGAAACAAGGCCTCGGCAAGCTGAAGGAATGGGCCTCGAAGGGATATTTGGACCCGGAGACACCGATTCTCGATCCAATCAAAGCGACAGAGAGCTTTATCCAGGGAAGGGCAGGTATGATTGCCGCTCCATATTGGGCAGAGGGCTGGCCGTTAAATGAGCTTTATGGCCTGAACCCTGACGCGAAAATCGGTGTGTACGCTCTGCCGACCGGCGATGACGGCAAGTCTGCAAGATTCATGAACACTTTAAATGAGAATAAAGTTATGCTTTTCAATAAGGACTTTAAGCATTTTGACCGTTTCATGGAGTACTTCGACAGAATTTACGATGCCGTGTATGAAACCGGCGACTTCCAATACGGCTTCTTTGAAGGCTATGATTACGCTTTGGTTGACGGCAAGCCGGTCTTTGACAGCAAGCAGTTCCCAACTCCGATCGAGAAGGGAACGACGCCTGGAAAGTACAATTTGTTCTGGAATACACCTCAAATTCCGTTGCAGGGCTCCGCGATGAACTATCGTCTCAACAATGGCGAGACGCCGAAGACAACTGCAGAGAGCAAGGCTGCTGCTCAGAATGAAATAACGATCAGGGCTGGCGCACTTAATTATGAGATGCGCGATACCAATACGCCGGATCAATTCCTGGGCGCTCCGACGGAAACGATGCGCAGCAAGGGTCCTAACCTTGATAAGATGCTGCTGGAGACGTATGCGAAAATTATATTTACGAAAGAGCCTCTGGACACGTTCGATACGCTTGTCCAAGATTGGTATGACAAGGGCGGCAAGCAGATTGAAGAAGAAGTGAATGCTTGGTATAAGAGTGTGCAATAATCATGACTCCGTTATAGGGATGGAGCAGGCAGGCCCGCAGAGATGCGGGTCTTTGTCTATGTTATAACTGCTCTCAATTTTGTATGCGTTGTTGGACAACGACAGATGCAGGGAATGACGCTGTGCCTAGCGTTCTTCCACTGGCTGTCTGCCCTGACAATAGAACATTTTGATGTTTTTCCCTACCGTTTAGTGCACTAAGTATTTACAATTATCAGAGGATTGAGACGCTGGTTCAGAAGAAAATCAGCGATCAGAGCCATGAACAACTGGAAAAATTGCATCGTTCCTTGGAGGATCAGCTTAGTATCGCGTTTATGACACTCATTTTTCTCGAGAAGGATCCTGACGTAAGGGATATTCTGCAATACCCGGACAAACGAAATCTACTAGAGAATGCTCAAGTGATGGAAGACAAATTCAAAAATTTGAATAATAGCTTACTCTTGTATAACCCACGCTACACGTTAAAGTACGAAGACATCGCCTCTAATCCTTCCATTATCGAGATGAGAGAGACAGGGGTATCGTACTCTTGGGTTTCTGACGACGCCAACTATGTATCTCCAGATATTTCGAAAAGTCCAATACTGTTGTCCTTGTATGCGAGTATGAAGGATACCCGGAACCAGGTGTACGGTTGGGCGCGAATTAGTATTGACTTCTCGTATTGGTTCCAAACCGTGTTACGAGGATGGCTCTTTCCTTGGGGAAGACCAGAACAGAGAACGCCTGGACAATTTTGTCCAGGCGTTCTCTGTGTTGATACACTAACTACGATACTCATAAACTCGTATTTCCACAACTTCTGCTCGAGGACATCCATTTGTGGACGCAATGACGAGGCGTATCCGGTCGGTATGAACAGGTGCATTCAATTGATAGATATGTTTACGCTTATAGTTGTTAGTTTCTGTTGCAAGGGTGATCCATTCGCCGTTTGACCAAGCTTGCAGCTTGTAGTCCTTTACAAGCTCCGGAATGACCTCGAATGGTGTAAGATGATGATGCAGGTTGATTAAATCTTCATTCACGTCGTCATTCAAGGTAATGTGGATGGAAGATATATTCACTGGCTGCTGCCAGGTAAGCTCTAACCATTCAGGCTTTTCTGCTACCATCGCTTCTGATGACCACATATGTGGTCCGCCATAAGGTCGATTGTACCCGTTGATTACTTTTGCAGGATTAAAGGCGCTTGTTGGCAAGTCCAATCGGAAACAAATCGGTGTACGATGGAAGTGTCTCATCGGCCATTTCGGAATGAGCTCCTCGAAGTTAGTATCTTCAAGCTCTTTAGTGACCGGTCGACCAGATCCCCTGGAAAAACAGAGTACGCCTGTTTGTGGTTGATCAGATGTATATAAAGTTACATTCTCATTGGCTTTGATTATGATGAATGCGTTCTGCACTTCATCGGGTTTCCATGACAGATCACACTTGACCCATTGCTGTTCGCCTATGCTAACTGGAATGCTAATGGCTTTTACGAATTGCTCCGGAACATAGTTTTCCGCTCGGTTTGGACGCCACAATTCGACTTGCAGCTCGGTCGCGGCGGTGACTCCAACTAGCAGCTCCAGACTGTCAAAGCCGGGCTCGACCGGGAACAGGAGACCAACGTCCATTGTAAGCGGTGAAGCTTTAATAGGGTTTTCGACAGCAATTCGTGTTAGCGTGCTGGAAGCTGAGATCGATGCCTTAAGCGCCTGATCCAATGGATCCTCGTTTTTCAACCCGATGATTGAAGCATCTTGACGCATTAAGAGCTGCTGAAGCTCCTTCATGTGATGCGTATAAAGCTCCCTTGGAGATACACCTTTTTCCACGGCCAGCGCTGCGCCTGTACCTGCGGCTTCACCAATGACAGCACATGTAGCCATGACTCTTGTTGTTCCGAATGCCACATGTGAAGCGCTGATGTCCCTGCCGGCGAACAGCAGGTTGCTCGTGTTAATCGAATATAATGAACGGAAAGGAATCTGGTAGATCCCGTTGACGTGCAAGTGTTTCGAACCGCTTTCCGTTGAATACATGCCTTGCGGCGGATGCAGGTCAATGGACCAGCCGCCGAATCCGATACGGTCTTCGAAGGGGCGCTGTGCTACTATATCGTTCTGATTCAGCACGTAATCCCCGATAAATCTGCGGTACTCTCGCTTACCTGGTAACGCTCCAACCCATTCCAGCGTCATATTATCCGCATCGAACTTTCCTGAATTCTTAATGTAATCCCATATGCCGTAGATGGCCGACCACAGTTCATCACGGATTTGCTCGTTGTTATGAACAGTATCCAGTTCACCGCCCCATTCGATCCACCAATAGGAACAGCCGTTATCCCCGCTTTGAATGACCCGTTTCATGGGAATTGACGTCTGTGTGATATCCTTCGCAAAGCTAGGAGGCTTATACTTCACGGGATGCCCGACATCTTTCGTGTAGAACAGAATGGTACTGCCAAGTGTAATGTCATCTGCACTTTCTGGTGCCCATTCCTCATTAAACTCGTGCCTTGCTTCTCGGCCAATCCGGTATTTAGCCCCTGCCAGGAAGCCGACTAATCCGTCGCCGGTACAATCCAGGAACATTTCACTTTCAAAGCGAATCCGACGTTCCGATCCCATCATCCACCCGGTTACGGAACGAATGCTGCGGTTCTCCTCGTGACCTTCAGCATCGACATCGTGAACATCGGTATTCAGGAATAATTGGATATTGTTCTCAGCTCGCACAGTTTCGAGGATGGTGACGTCCCAGAAGTAGGGGTTTCCGTCGATATTGTGAAACTGGTTTTCGATGAACAACTCCCCCATCACTCCCGTTTCACGGGCATAGCGATGGGCTCCATGAGCAGTCGCCCCACATACCCAGACACGAACCTCGCTGCTGGAATTGCCTCCTAGCACCGGACGGTTTTGTACAAGTGACACTGTGCGCCCCAGCCTGGCTGCAGCTACAGCCGCGCAAACGCCTGCGAGACCACCGCCAACGACGGTTATATCGGTTTTAACTACCTCATATTTCATGATAAGAGTCCCTCCTTTTTCAGTAGCTTAAAACGATAATTCCTTTTCATCATAACGGATTAGCGCCCTTAATAACATGCAGTGGTTTGCACTTGATATATCCTTTATTTCAGTTTGGATAGTTATACAATGCGCATCTTTCGGTATGCGGATGGACTCATAGCTTTGTGATGGCTAAAGACCCGGCTTAAGTAGAAGCCGTTCTCGTAACCAACCATTTGGGCGATTTCATCGATCGTTCTTGTCGTTTCCTCCAACAAACAGCAGACACGTTCAATCCGTATTTTTGTCAGATACTCTGTGGGAGTCATTCGAAAATCGGCTCGAAACCTTCGAGTCAGCTGAACAGGAGTGATGTTCAATTCATCGGCAAGATTTCTCATGGATACTTGACCAAACGCTTTACGTTTAATGTAGTCTCTTGCCCAAAGCATATCGTCATGAACAGTTGACGCGGATAATTGATGTGTGTGTCGTAAAGCTTGCTCTATTTGGTACAGGTGTATGATATCTTGAAACAAATGCTGTTTCCATTGCATGGCTATTGAATCAGATCTGTCCGTAATTCGTCTTAGGTAATCGTAACAGGAAGAGAGCCTAGCTGTATCCCATATCGTGACCGTTCCGCTAGGCAGTGGGGGTTGTACGACTTCGGGGGAGTTAGTTTCGATATCATAATGAATATAGTGGAAGGTAAGCGGTTCAATCGTACGACGGTGAAACCATTGATTAGGTGGACAGATGACAAGATCACCGTAACCTGCCTCTCCCGACTTTTCGCCAATCTGATAAGCAAACCTGCCTTCCTCTACGGCAAATACGGTCCATGTGGAGTAAATATCCTTATCCAGCTCAAATTGTGCTTTACTTGACCAAAAGTTATGAGCTTTGAGACATATCGTGTTAATCGTATTTTCCATTTAATCACCCTTATGTGAAATCATATAATTATGGTAATTCAATGCATGTTTGATTACAAGAGATCGTACACGATTACAATTGCGAGTAGATATTCGTATAGCTGAGCAATCACAGGATACAAGGAGCTAATAGCCTGTCGGAGCGAGACTCAATGGAACAAATCTGTGTATACGTCGTCTATTTTTATTCATCAAATTCAATTTCACGGATAAAAAAAGAAGACATCCAATCCCAAAATTTGGGTTTAGATGTCTTCTTTGCACTTTGGGTAGACCCACGAAGTCGACAAATGTAAGGTTCTTCAGTGGCCACTCGAGGAGTGATTCGCCCTTTACGGGCATGGCTTGCCATTTAGTTTTTTGCAAATATCTTTTTATCAAAAAACATCAGGATGACGAACAGTATAATTGCCAGGAGAAGAACCGAAGCGCTGCTGATAAAGGTAATCAACGTGACGGTGTTCTCATTTGTGTAATAAGCAAGCATGCTGAGCGGCATTAGACCGCCTCCGATTATACTCGTCCATACATGTAGCTTGGCCGTTCTCTTCATGCCGATTTCTTGGAATACGTGATAGAACAACCCGTAAACAAACAACGTCAGCCAGCCGACCACCAAAATATGTCCATGGCCAGGCACCATCGTGTACTCCTTCCTTCCAGCCACATCTGATCCGATCAAGGCACCGATCAACGCGTAAATCGCTGCCATTCGCATTAACCATTTGCTGTAATTATGCACCTGTTCCTACACTCCTCATTTTTTAAAATTTGGGTAATGTGATGCTGACGCAAGTTCCAATCCCCCACTCACTATCTATGTGAACGGTTCCTCCATGCAGCTCAACAATTTGTTTGACAATCGTCAAGCCAAGGCCCGTCCCCTCCTTCGTCCGGGAGGCGTCAGCCCGATAGAACCGGTTAAATACTTGTGGAAGCTCCAATTCAGTGATGCCGATTCCCGTATCCTTGAACTGGATCGTAATCACTAATTCGGTATGCTCAAGTTCAATAGATAAGGAGCCATTTGATTTATTATATTTTATTGCATTGGTAAACAAGTTGTCCCAAACAGTGTCCAGCAAGCTCTTGTCGCTGTGTAGCCTGATCCAGCGAAGTGAGAAGCAGCAGTTGCTTCGTGAGGATCGACAGACGTTTGGCTTCGGTCTGTATAATTGAAGAATAATTCATTCGCTCTTCCTCAGTGGGAGTCTGAGCGTTCAACAATTCCGCATATCCTTGAATATTAAGAAGAGGTGACTGGAAGTCATGCGAGACATTGCTAATAAACTCTTTGCGGGACTGGTCGTTCTCCCGCAGCTTCCGCGTCATCTCGTTAAAGCTATCTGCGAGCTGTCCGATTTCATCCTTACGGTTGACCTTTAGCAAATGATCGTATTTTCCCTCTGATATTTGTTTGGTTGCCTCTGTCAGATCTGTAATCGGTCGAATGAGCCGTTTAGCGATGAGAAACATGGCCAGAAGGCTGACGACAGCCATCGATACGATCATACCGGCAAAGATGATATGAACCTCTGTAACTAACAGGTCAATGTTGGGCCGAAGGAATAATCCATACCGTTCGCCTTTGTATTGAAACGGTAAACCTACGGTGTTTTCCAACTCGTTGGCGAACATCCCTCGCATGAAGATCCAGCTGGGAAAATCTTTCATTCCATGATAGACATTGCCGTCATATACAAGCTGCTTGTGCGTTTCGGATAATTCTTTTTCCACAAAATCACTACCGAAAAATTGCGAGTAGCCAGATTCACTTGTCACAAATATCTGATATCCAATTGCCCCGACCGCCGATAAGTACTGCTTCAGCTCCAGCTGCTCATTTGACTCTATATAATTCGTGATTTCTTGTGCAATCGCGACATTCTTCTCATCATTCAATTCCTCGGTAACCAGATAATAATAACAATTGGCAAGGAAGAAGGAGACCAGCGTACTGATCAGAATGATGAGAATCACAGAAATAGTAAATTGCCGGTACAATGTTTTCACGAATTGCGAACCTCTAGCTTGTAGCCGACTCCACGGGTGGTGCATATCTCAATATCTGCTCCAAGCTGCGATAGTCGGTCTCGCAGGCGTGTCATGTGCGTGTTAAGCGTATAATCATCGCCCTCATAATCAAGTCCCCAAATCTGCTCCATAATCGTGCTTCGCTCCACTACGTGGTTGGGTCGGCTAGCTAGCAATGCGAGCAGTTCAAATTCTTTCAAAGGCATCACAATGGCACGATCCCCTGTCGAAACTTCAAATAGTTTCCGATTAATAATTACATTTCCAATCTGAATGATCGATTGGTATTCCTTTTCGAACCGCCGCAGAATAACGGCGATTCGAAAAAGCAATTCCTTTGGTTCGAAGGGCTTTACAACGTAATCCTCGGAGCCGGCCAGAAACCCCTTCGTTTTGTCCTCCAATTCACCTCTCGCCGTCAGGAGCAGGACTGGGATGCTGTAATTCTGATGGAGAATTCTGGTTAATTCGATTCCGTCCATGCCAGGCATCATGACGTCAAGTATCGCTAAATCGGGAACCTCCTTCTCAAGCAAATCAAGCGCCTCCGCTGCATTATACGCATGAAGAACCCGATACCCTTCCCGGGCCAAATGAATGCTTACTAGCTGTACAATATTCTTGTCATCGTCGACCACCATCACGTTCAGCGTCATCCCCCCAATCCATTCAGGAACCTGTCCGTTCTATTCAGGATACGGAAGCTTTCAACTTACTTGCATCCTTCTCGAAGAGAAGGATAAGTGCAGGCAACAGCATTCCGCGAACGAGGAACGTATCCATTAATATACCAATCGCCACAATGAAACCAAATACGAATAGATCCGCAATCGGCATCGTCATTAACGCTGCGAAGGTTGCCGCCAATATCAAACCAGCTGATGAGATGACACCGCCCGTATTGCGAAGCGAAACCTCCAGTGCATCCTTCACTTTCCTCGATTTACGCTCCTCCAGGTACCGGGAGACCAGGATAATATTATAGTCGATTCCGAGCGCTACCAGGAATATAAAGGCATAGACGGGTACGCGAGTACTAATCGCATTATAACCGAAGAAGATGTCGACCAGGAAGATCCCCAGTCCCAATGCCGCAAAGAATGACACTAATATAGTCGCCATCATATAGGTCGACATCCGAATCGATTTGGTCATCATGAGCAAAAGGACAAGAATCAGAACCGTCTCGAGAATAACAATTACCCATATGTCACGGTTGTTGACTTCCCGTTCATCCACCAATTTCGGCGTTACGCCGCTGTAATGGATGTCGCCCTGAATGTTAGCTTCAGCCAGCAAGTCGCTATTGGCACGCAGATCTTCCAGCAGATCGAGCGCCTCAACGGAGTACGGATTCAAGGCGAGGGACAAGCTGAACTTGAACGCCTTGGCATCCTCCGTTACATCCACCAATCGAACGGAAGCCACATTCTGCTCGCTCTCCAGCTTGCTGCGGAAGTCCTCAATTTGTTGGTCGGTTAGTGCATTTTGACTGGTTACCAGTACCGAGGTCGGTGCCAGCTCCCCTTTATCATACTTACTTTCTACAATTTCGTAGCCCTCACGCGACGGCAAGTCCTTAGGAAATGACTTCACCATATCGAATTCATAGTTCAGATTAAATATATTAAGCGCACCTGCGAACATGATAATTGCGACGGCTCCGCCGGCAAGTCCCGGCTTGTTTACCACAAACTTGGCAATCGGGCCCCAGAATCCGTGCTTCTCTTCTGCGGTATCGCCAAACTTCGGCACTTTAGGCCAGAAGGATTTCCGTCCGAACAGAGTGAACAACGCCGGCAATAAGGTGATGGAAGCCAGCATAATAATCAGCATCGTCATCCCGAAAATCGGCGCGAAGTTCTGATAGTCGCGGAAGCTTGCGAAGAACAGCACCAGCATCGCAGCGAACACTGTGCCACCCGCAAGAAATACGGGCTCTCCGGTCGCACGCATGGCATGCTTCATCGCTTCAAACTTGTCTTCATAATGATTCAGCTCCTCGCGGAATCGCGAGAATACAAACAAAGAATAATCGATGACGGCTGCGAAGAGCAGGATGCTCATAATGGAGGTCGTCGAGTTGTTGATTTCCAGACCGCTAGCTCCCATCAATGCAATGGTCTGATTGACAACCTGATACACGATGGCCGTCGCCAAGAGCGGAATAAGCGCAAGTAACGGAGAACGGTAAATAAGGATGAGAAGCAATAATATAATGCCGATCGTTGCCAGCAGCAATACGACATCCGCCCGTTCGAACAGCTTCAGTGTATCGCCGGCAATGCCGGCGGGCCCTGTAATTCGAAATACGGTATCCGTATAGCCCTCTGCCGCTTCATTTCCGATCTTCGCAATCTTGTCGATGGCATCGCCAATTTGACGATTATCAGCAGTTGGGTCCAGTGTCATCGGGATAATCATTGTGGACTTATCCTCGGATTTGAACCCTTCCAAAGCCTGCGGCGGAAGCTTCGAAATATCGATAATGGTGTCAACGCCTTCAACTTCTGCGGCTATGATGGCTTTCATAATCATGGTAACATGGACCATGTTCACTTCGCCATTGGCATTATGAAAAACCAGAATGCCCGGTGTGCCTTGATCGTTGGGGAAATATTGCTCAAGCATTTTATTAGCGTGAATCGATTGCGCTTCATCCGGCAAAGATTGAAAGTTAGTAACTTTATAGTCGCCAAGTTTCGGTCCTGCGCTTAATATAACCATTACAGCTAGCCAGATGCTTAGGATAATCCACATCCCTCTTTTTGTTGCCACCCAATCCGTAATGGGTCTTAAAACTTTCCTCATGGTATCCTCCTCTTGATATCGTGTTTCATTGTGTTAAATGAATTTACCGTTATACGTTACATCATATTCTGTCAATATAAACTCAAAATAAACTATCCTACGGAACGCAGAAAGCACTTTTGAATAGACGATCCCATTGGCTCGCATGTGCTTTAGAAGGACATCAGGAAAAGACATTCTTTCTTAAGAGCACACCCAATGTAGCCCCGTAAAGAAGGTGGCCAAGCATCCAATAGGAGAATGCTTCCCCGTCCAGAAGTTTCGGCGTACGTTCGGATAACATCGTTGTCGGATATAGCAGAAGCGCAACCGCGAGACTGATCAAGACGGTCATGACGATCAGGGCTGAGCCTTTCCAGCCTTTCCAATGGGCATATGCTCCCACAAAAATACCCAAAAGGATGGAGATGAAGAGATGAAGTCCAAATTCAACCCATTCGTTTAGCTTCATCTCTTTGAGTATTGGAATGTAATCGACATTTAAGAGCAGCATATATACTCTCTGAGAAGTCAGCCCCTCTATTGCTTTGAGGAACAATCCCAGCACGATTCCGGCTGCCAAACCTGCACATGCAAACGGTATTTGAATTTTCCGACTCAACATAATCACTCTCCTCTGTTACTCTCATTTTATGATAGATGTATAAGGTTTGTATACCCATTCGCATTGAACTACACCCGTCAAGTAGACAGTACAAAAAAGCTCCCCTCACAGTAGCGCAGGTCATATTATTTCACCTGTCTACCGTATGGGGAGCTTATCAAGATCACAACAATTAGTTCTCCTTTATTAATCCATACAAAAAGAGCTTAGTTATTTCTATGGAAAGCTCTTCTGGTGTATTTAAGCCTGTCCATAGCTTCATGAATGTAAAGTGTTCAATAACACCAACGATTGCTGAGGCCACAATGCTCAGATTAATGTTCGTATGGAAATAGCCATCTTCTGCTTCTACAGTAAGGTTATCTTCAATTTGCTTCGCCATTTGTTTTTTTATTTCAATGGCTTCCTCTGATAGAAATAAACCGATCCGAGCGACCTGTTCATTTTCTTGAAAAAAATGAAAAATCAAGGAAATGTTAGTTGCGATTCGTTGCAGCAGGTCATCCGTCTCAATACCAGAAGAGAGTCTGCTTTGCTCAACATGGTTGTGCAACTTATCTTTAAATATACCAATCAATTCTTGAAAAATGGCATCTTTGCTTTTGAAATAGAGATAAAAGGTTGGCTGTGTCACATTTGCCTCATGAACGATAGCACTGATTTTCGTATCATGGTATCCATATGAGGCAAATTGTTTTGCTGCAATATTCAAAAGCAAATCCCTGCTTTTTTCTCCATCGGCTCCGATTTTCCGACCTCTTTTTTTCAGTTAGAACAACTCCAAACTCTATTTTATTCACAGGTTGAGGTTTAAGTGAATGACTATACACACGAGCAAGTATTTCTATCATAACAACAATGCTTCATTAGAATCAAGGTTCAATCATGATCGGTACCAGAACATCCCAATACCCTTCCGCTTGAATGAGGAATTGATGCGTTCCTGGAGGGAGTGGAGCACCCGTAAGATCAATTTCAATGATTCCTGCCGTTGCTGTATTTACTCTAGAGATATGGATAGGCATGGAGTTTCCGTTTAGATAAACCCCAGTAATCTCGCCTCTCCACGCAGCATCATCGGCAAATGTAAATTGCACGGTTTCAGTATTCAGAGCTGTTCCCGTTAAAGTCGGTGCTGTTAACGGTGCTGCCACTTCAATCGTAACGACAGCATCCCCATACCCTTCCGCTTGAATGAGGAATTGATGCGTTCCTGGAGGGAGCGGAGCACCCGTAAGATCAATTTCAATGATTCCTGCCGTTGCTGTATTTACTCTAGAGATATGGATAGGCATGGAGTTTCCGTTTAGATAAACGCCAATAATTTCGCCTCTCCACGCAGCATCATCGGCAAATGTAAATTGCACGGTTTCAGTATTCGGAGCTGTCCCCGTTACAGTCGGTGCTGTTAACGGTGCAGTCACTTCAATCGTAACGACAGCATCCCCATACCCTTCCGCTTGAATGAGGAATTGATGCGTTCCTGGAGGGAGCGGAGCACCCGTAAGATCAATTTCAATGACTCCCGCGACAGATCGATTCACCCTGGAGGTGTGAATAGGAGCTGAATTGCCATTCAGATAAACCCCAGTAATCTCGCCTCTCCACGCAGCATCATCTGAAAATGTAAACTGTATAGTTTCAGCATCTGGAGCTGTCCCCGTTAAAGTCGGTGTAGTTAATGGTGCTGTCACTTCAATCGTAACGACAGCATCGGCATACCCTTCCGCTTGAATGAGAAATTGATGCGTTCCTGAAGGGAGTGGAGCACCCGTAAGATCAATTTCAATGACTCCCGCGACAGATCGATTCACCCTAGAGGTGTGAATAGGAGCTGAATTGCCATTCAGATAAACGCCAGTAATCTCGCCTCTCCACGCAGCATCATCGGCAAATGTAAATTGCACGGTTTCAGCATTCGGGGCTGCCCCCGTTAAAGTCGGTGCTGTTAACGGTGCTGCCACTTCAATCGTAACGACAGCATCGGCATACCCTTCCGCTTGAATGAGAAATTGATGCGTTCCTGCAGGGAGTGGAGTACCCGTAAGATCAATTTCAATCATTCCTGCCGTTGCTGTATTCACCCTGGAGCTGTGAATAGGAGCTGAATTGCCATTCAGATAAACCCCAGTAATCTCGCCTCTCCACGCAGCATCATCGGCAAATGTAAATTGCACAGTTTCAGCATTCGGAGCTGTTCCCGTTAAAGTGGGTGCAATCAAGAGTTGGTTAAGCAAATCTTGAGCGGTTTCAATGGCTTGTTTTAAGGCAGACTTTTCTGCACCGTCTGCAACCCGATTCACTTTTGCCTCCGCAGCATCAATTGCATCTTGGTCGACGTCCGCTTTCAAAGCTGTCTTTGTACTGTCTGTGAATAAAGCATTTACGGCTTCAGTAGCTGCATGTAAGTTAGCAATCGCTTCTAGCAGTGCGTTTAAGAGTTGCTGTGCGACTTGCAGATCAGCCAGCAGAGATGATTTGTCCGCACCATTTACTACTTGATCAACTTTTCCCTTTGCATCGTCAATGGCGTCTTGGTCTACACCAGCTTTTAATGCGGTTTTAGTGCTGTCCGAGAATAACGAAGCAACGGCATTTTTTGCTGTGATTAATTTAGTATTTTGTCCAGAGTTAGGTGATCCGCCACCAGGCACAGGCTGCAAATCTATATTGGGAACGCCATTAATTTTAATAATTTTGTGTTTTATTAATTCGTAATCGACGAAAATGATATTCACATGATCCCTCAGTTTTAAGCGTAGATCTTCAATTTTAGCATCGTTACCAAGCGTAATTCTACTATTCATATTTTCAACGAAAAGGGAATCGATCACTGCATGTATTACTGTACGTAAGGCTTCACTTCCGACCCGGATGATGGGGATGGTGATACCTGTGTCAGCTTCGATACTCGTATTAACGAATAGATCTATTTCATTTACTTTTGTTTCACCTGTTAATAGAATAGTATAGTTCTCCAACGCAACGTTAACAGATTGTAGGATGGAATCATGAACATGCAATTTGGGATTGTGCTTATTTTTAATTACTTCTTGTGAGTTTGAAAGGTTCGTTGAACCTTTTACCTGAACATTTTCAAGATAAAAGCTGTTCTGAACGTCGCTTTCTATTATTAAATCCTTTGTAATTATAGCGTCCTTAATGGATAAATGATCACCTTTTATGATTACGGTAGCATTAATCTCGGAGCCATTACCAGTTAACGCTAGATTTAAATTTTTCTTCTCATTGTAAAGAGTAATCGACTCAATACGGCTTATTATTCCTCTACTAACATGAGCTTTTATTTGCGAATTCATTAATATCGGAAGATTCTCTGGCGTTAGCCAAGTTTTAAGATCATCTGCTAGTGCAAAGCTTTCGTTACCCAATTGAACGGAATCTGGAGTAATTGCCATCAGTTTAGATTCTATTATTCTCTCGGTTTGTTGGACCACCTGTTGACAACGGTAGATAAATAGCGCCATTTCTCCACGAGTTAATGCATGATTTGGTGAGTACGTTGTCAGTGAGGTGCCTGCTGTAATCTTATGTTTAATCATTGAAGTCAAGTAAGGAGCATACCAGCTTGTTGAAGATACGTCATCAAACGGGTTTACCACTAATTCTTCTATTGGTAGCTGATAGGCGACAACGAGAATCTTCGCCATCTCCGAACGTGTTAGCGATTGTTCAGGTCTCAACGTCCCGTCTGAATATCCTTGAAATATCCCAGCGCGTACTACAGCAGCTATCGACTTATAATAAATGGAGTCTTCATTCACATCTTGAAAGTTCGGATTATCTACTGTCTCCAAGTTGAGCTGTAAAGCTCTGGCGAGAATAACCGCGGCTTGTTCACGATTCAATTCTTGAGATGGACGGAAGGTTCCGTCCGAATAACCCGAAATGATTCCTTGTGTCACCAGGCTATTCAAGGCTTCTGTATATTCGCTCCCTGGCTGTATGTCCGTAAAAATGCTATCCCTCTCGCTTGCTTCGGCAGGTTCAATAGCAACGTTCCCACCGAATGAAAGAAAGTAAATGAATACGATAGTAAGCATGATATACATTCTCTTCGGCCTCAATCTGTCTCGTGCAATCATTAGATAAATGTCCTCCTTCAGATACATGCTAGCCCTTCATGGGCTATTGATAGTCATCTATATACAATACTCGACAGTATTATATATATTACTAATGAGTATTATCTTGGAGAACGATGGAGTTGTCAATTGGAAATATGTTATTGAAGGGAGAGACGACGTGCGCAAGCCGCGGCGGTGCTCGGAGCACGTGGTAAGAAAAGTTGATAATTAGTGATCGGGCATGATATAAGTGTAAAAGAAGATAATGAAAGGATTTGAGCTTGAAGTGACAGGGAATTTTTGGCGTGAATTGCCGCGACCATTTTTTGTGCTTGCACCGATGGAAGATGTGACGGATGTTGTATTTCGTCATGTGGTAAGTCAAGCAGGAAGACCCGATGTGTTTTTTACAGAGTTTGCAAATACGGAGAGTTATTGTCATCCGGATGGACATAAAAGTGTGCGCGGACGATTGATGTTTACAGAAGATGAGCAGCCTATGGTAGCGCATATATGGGGCGATAAGCCGGAATATTTCCGTCAAATGAGTATCGGAATGGCAGATATGGGGTTTAAAGGTGTTGATATTAATATGGGCTGCCCTGTTCCCAATGTGGCATCAAGAGGGAAGGGAAGCGGGCTTATTCTTCGCCCTGATGTTGCAGCGGAAATTATCCAAGCAGCAAAAGCAGGAGGGCTGCCTGTAAGTGTGAAAACAAGACTTGGATATAACGATGTAGACGAGTGGCAAGAATGGCTCACACATTTATTAAAGCAGAGTATTGCCAACCTTTCTATACATTTACGTACAAGAGAGGAAATGAGTCAGGTGGATGCGCATTGGGAGCTCATTCCGGAAATCAAAAAGTTACGCGATGAAGTAGCGCCAAATACGCTTCTAACGATTAACGGAGACATTCCCGACCGTAAAACAGGGCTAAAGCTTGCGGAGCAATACGGTGTAGATGGCATTATGATTGGGCGTGGAATATTCAGCAATCCGTTTGCTTTTGAAAAAGAAGCAAAAGAGCATAGTCCGAAAGAATATCTGGATCTGCTTAAATTACACCTGGATCTTCATGATCAATATATCGAAGAACTGCCACGAGCAATGTCAGGGCTTCAGCGATTTTTCAAAATATATGTCAAAGGCTTCCGTGGGGCTAGTGAATTAAGACATCAACTCATGAATACAAAGTCAACGGAAGAAGTGCGAGTACTGCTCGATAAATGTGATGCAAATTTTCAGATTCGCTGAAGGAGCAGGTCTGCAGGATGGTCCGAGAGTGAATCTTGGGCCATCCTTTTAAGTTTATACATGTTCTTCGTATATGTAACTTTGGAAGTTTATGTTGATTCGGCAGTGCTTTTTGCTCTATCCTATAGAAGACACCTCTTCTCAATGGCAGTGATTGCTAGACACTCTCACTTTACCAAATGAAGCGGTGTTTTTTTATTTTTCCACTTTCTTATGGAGGCTTCCAGACGATGAGAAGAATGGTCCAATTACGCGCTGCATCCTTGAAAACCAAACTCCTGGTATTACTGCTCCTGCTCTCAGTTATTCCGGTCATCATTGTCGGACTGACATCACGGACACTCATGTTTCGATCAGGCATGGATCAAAATACGGTCATAGCAGAGCATTTCGTGGATCTGGTCGCAAGCGAGATCAATGCCCAGTTCATGAGTCTGGATCAGATGCTCAATGCCCTGATTATCGATGAGGCATTCCAGCGCTATGTGCACACATCGAACGAGGATACCGTAAGTCAGCTTCGCCAGATGCAGGATTTTGGCGACTATTTGGAGAAATTGGCGCAATCGAGGACTTATATTCGCGGTATCCTGTATGTGGATCAAGGGGGAAAGACATTTTACGAATCGGGGGCGCATAATGAGTCGATCAATTATTTGTACGACTTGCGGGATGACGAATTTTATGGGCAGTTGTTCGAACGAGATTCACTGAGCCTGCTTCCGACACATGAGCGAAGTTATATGCATGTGGGAAGAAGAGAGGTATTCTCCTTGGTCAAACCCGTAACCAGCTTCTCTGGCAAGGTCGAGAAGGCTAGGCTGATCGTTGAGATAGATCCGCAGGTTTTCTTTGCATTCATGGAGAAGACTGAGCGCGACAGCTATCATCAGATCCTTCTTTACCACGAAGCAACGGGTGATCATATTTCCATAAGCGAAGGAGAGGCTCCTGCCGCATTGCTTGCCCAACATGAGCCACAAGCGGCACACAAGGGGACCTATATCTATCAAAAGAATCGAAGCGAGGGGCAGACCCAGGTGAGTTACGAGCAATTGGCTTATGATAACTGGACACTGATCAGCTTGGCCGAGCTCGAGGAGATGTCGAAGGGAATCAAGCGGGCTACAGGAGTTATTTGGAGCGTTGGGGCTCTGCTTGTTATGGGTTCGATTGTACTGGCTACACTTTCAGCCAATTCCATTCTTAGACCGTTATATCGCTTGAAGCAATCGATGACGATGCTGAGTAAGACGAAAAAGTTGATTGAGGTGCCGCGAGCGTCACATAGCGAAATCGACTTCCTGATTCACACGTATAACAAGATGCTGACACGGATAGACGTGATGGAGATGCAAGTATTCAAGACAACAATGCGGCAAAAGGAGGTGGAGCTGCTGCAGCTGCAGGCCTATATTAATCCGCACTTCTTGTTCAATACGCTGGAAATTATCGAATTGTACGCGATAAGAAACGAAGGAGAGAAGATCGAGGAAGTGGTTCAAATTGTGGCAAAGATGATGCGATTCTCAATCCGGCAGGATGGCGGATGGACAACGGTTCGGGAGGAATTGGATTACGTCCGCGACCTGCTCCGGATTCACCAGTTCCGAACGCAGAATGATATTGGGGTGCGATGGCTCATCGATCCGGCTTCAGAGTTCATTCCAATCATGAAGCTGAGCATTCAGCCGTTCGTGGAGAATGCTTTAAAGTATGGATGGAGCCCGGTGGCGACGGCGGAGCCGCTGGAGTTAACAGTGGAGTCGACAGTTAGCGATAGTGGCTTACGATTAGTTATCTCGGATAACGGAACAGGGATGGACGAGATTACATTAGGCTACTATCGCCAATTAATCGCGAGCCGCGGTGAGATCGTCCATGATTACTTCAAACGGCATACCGGGATTTATAATGTGTATCGACGTTTTCTTCTCGCGTATGGCAGCCGCTTGGAGATGTCGATCGACCATGCATCGTCGGGCGGTGTGCGCATTACGATAGAGATTGCAAACAAGGGGGACGCTGAGGATGATCCGGATATGCGTCATAGATGACGAACAAACCGTACGGGAAAGTATTGTCGAGAAATTACACCGGCTGAATCTGGAAGTTCGTTTGCAGGTTTTCGATATCGGCTTTGGATTAGAAGCGCTGAACAAGCTGGATCTGATTCGGCCCGAGCTGGTGATCACTGATATTATGATGCCGACGTTAAACGGTCTCTTGCTGCTGGAGGAGATTCGGAAGAGGAACTGGGAGACGGAAGTTGTCATGCTTAGCGGTTATGATGAATTCGAATATGCCCAGCAAGCGATGAAGCACGGTGCCTTGCAATACTTGCTGAAGCCGGCTAGCCGGCAAGCGCTGGCCGAAGCCGTTCAGCTGGTTGCGCGACGTCTCCGAACGAGATGGGAAGCGGAGATGCAGTTACTGACCGACCGTATATGGATGCAGCACCAGATGAAGATTACGATTCATGAAGTATATCAGCCCGCCATGTGGCTGGATGCTCGTGTGCCGAAGCTGATCGAGCTCTCAGGAAGAGGTCAGAGCCAGATTCGTTCGGAGGAGTACACGATATTCACATTCCGTATCGATCAGGATCATGTCGGACAAGTACGGATTGCCGCTGATGCAGAACGGGGAGGCCCCGGGCTGTTTCATACTGCGGATAAGTTCTGTTCCAGCCTGATCCGCGCCGAAGAAGAATGGCACAGCGTACACTTCTTCGAACGTCCAGATCGTCAGGTGGGTTCATCGCAAGGGAGTCTAGCAAGTCAGGAAATTCGCAGGTTGAATGAAGAGCTGGTTGATCTGCTCGTTCACAGTGAGATCGATAAGCTCGAGAAATGTTTGTCGGACTGGTTTCAGACAGCGGAAGGTTTGCCGATAGCGGTATTTCGCAAGGAGTGTGCGAAGGTGTTGGCGATCGCGGAAGTTGTTATGACGACCCGCCGCCCGTATACGATATATGAGGATGAACAGGTTCATTATTGGCAGATGTGGGTGTTGCAAGCTTCTAGCTGGGTTCAGTTGAAGTACGATATGCTGTACTTTATCAAGGGAGGCATGCGAGCTTTGCTGCAAGAGTCCCAGGCTGAGTTCGGCGATAGCGACGTGGTGGAGCAAGCGCTCGCTATGCTGCACCAGTCGACTGATTCCAAGTTGAATCTCTCAGGCTTGGCAGAACAGCTCCATCTCCATCCCGTAACGCTAAGCAAGCTGATCAAGCATAAAACAGGGATGAACTTTATTGATCATGTCGTCAAACACAAGCTGAATCGAGGGAAATCGATGCTCGATAACACAAATAAAAGTATCGCGGAGATTGCCGAAGAAATCGGGTACCTGGACTTCCGTTATTTTAGCAAGCTGTTCAAGAAAACCTATGGTTTGACTCCGAAAGAATACCGCACTAAAAAATTCACACAATGAAGTTAAAAGATTCTGAAGCCCTCGCATGCGTTCAATCGGTATGATGGGCATGCAGACAAAATTGATGAACGAGGTGAGAGGGTTGCAGAAAAGAAACATGGTAAAGAGTGTTGTTTTGATTGTCCTCATGCTGATCGTAGTCGTTGGTTGTTCATCCGCGAATACCAATGACTCCCAGCCTGACGCGCCTGCTGCTTCCAATACCGGCAAAGAAACAGTCCAACCGGATGAGAAGCCGCAGGAGGTGGCATTATCGATGTGGTCACGGTGGCCTGGCCCTATGGAAGACATGATGAAGGAGACCATAACGGAATTCGAGCAAGCGAATCCGCACATCAAGGTGGAGCTAACTTCTGCCGCTCCTGATCAGTATGTGGCACAGCTCCAGACTGCAATTGCGGGTGAGAATCTGCCGGATATCTTCGCAGCGCACCCGACTGTTCCGGTGTATCAACTGCATGAATTGGATCAGTTATTGCCGTTGAGCGATGTGATTGGAGATCGGATGCATGAATTCGAGCAAGGGACTCTGGTGGAAGGCTCCACGCAGATGAATGGAGAAGTATATGCGCTGCCCATCATGTCGAGCAAAAAAGACGGATTCGTCATGTATTACAACATGAACGTGCTGGAGAAGGCCGGACTGACTGAAGCAGATGTTCCCAAGACGTGGGAGGAACTGATTAAGGTTAGCGAACAAGTGATGGCAGCCACCAATCAGGAATCCTATGGCCTCCTATACGGGTTGAAAAGCAGCTGGCTTGTAGGATTAGTCGCCCAAACGATGGGCTCCGAGATCAGCCCGGAAGTTCTTCCATTTACGCACATGAATCCTACTAACGGTCGCTATGAATTAAACCGTCCGGGTATTGTCGAGACGCTCGCATTCTTCAAAGACATGGTAGATGCGAAGCTGGTGCATCCGAACAGCTTGGTCATCACCGCACAGGAAGCGTCCAGCTTGTTCGTCTCAGGTCAGGCTGCCTTCTTGTTCGACGGCGCATGGCGCGCAGCCGAATTCGTGGGCATGGACTTCGTTGATTTCGGTGTAGAGTTCCTGCCGACAAAGTCGGGCGGACAGCAATATATAGAATTCACGGGAAATCTGGCGGCAGGTCTGCATGCATCCAAAAATACGAAGCATCCGGAAGAGGTTGGCGTATTCCTCAGATACTTCATGGATAAGTATTATCCGAAGATCGTCAATGCAGGTGTGCAATTCTCTCCGATACCGACGATCAATGAAGCAGCGACGATGCCCCATGAGCTTCTGAAGAAGACGCTGCAGATCCAAAACGAACAGTTCGTCCCTTCTCCCGACGCCATTATGGTTAATCAAAATGCGGTTGCCGTCTACAGCGAGGCGAGCGGCAAAAAACCGAAGGAAACGATTGGCACAATTATGGAAGGTTACTTGAGCGGACAGATCAGTGATCTGGCGGGTACGCTGCAGAAGCTGAGCGACGAGACCCAGAAGGCTCACGAAGACGCGATTGCCAAGGTGAAGCAGGAAGGTTTGGAAATAGACGCCAGCGACTGGGTATTCCCGAACTGGACGCCCCTTGTACCTTATGAAGCCCAGTGATCGGCTAATAGTGAACGGGGGAAGGAAGAATGGCGAATCCAATCGGCTGGACGACAGCGGGACCTGCTCCCAGGACGGGGACGTTTAGAAGACGCAAGGGGAGCCGAATTGCATGGGCATATGTATTTATACTGCCGCAGCTTTTGTTTCTTATTTTGTTTACGCTTTATCCCATTATAATGAGCTATGTCTATTCCTTCTATGATTGGAATGGTATAGGACCGCTCGACGATTTTGTGAATTTCGACAACTATTCGCGTGCAATCGGGGATGAACGGTTCTGGAATGCGTTCAAGAATAGCTTCATCTACACGGGTGGAGTGACCTTATTATTGATGCCTTCAAGCTTGTTGCTGGCGATCTGGTTGAACAACAGCATGTTGAAAGGCAGAGTGATTTATCGGACGCTGTATTTCTTGCCGGTTGTGACGACGACTGCGATCATAGGGATTATTATGCGCTCTATCTTCGGCAACCAGCATGCGTTCTTCAATGAGTTGCTGATCAGTCTGCGAATGTTGCAAGAACCTTATTCCTGGCTGGGTAAGCCGACATCGGCGATGATCATAGTAATTGTGATCGGCTCGTGGAAGTTTTTCGGGATGATGATGGTGTACTGGCTTGCCGGCCTCCAATCCCTTCCGAAGGATATTTATGAGGCGGCCAGTATCGACGGCTGCGACGCTGTCAAGACATTTCGTTATATGACATTGCCGCTGATTATGCCGATCGCCGCCGTTGTTTTGCTGCTATGCGTCACGAACAGCCTTCATGTCTTCGATCTCGTCAAGACGTTGACGGAAGGTGGTCCGTACTACAGCACTGACATGATGGATTTATACATCTACCGCCAAGTGTTCGATATATCCGGTTTTCCGCAATATGGTTATGCATCGGCTGCCGGTATCATCTTCGGCTTGTCTGTATTCGGGATAACCTTGGTGCTAAGTTGGTTTGTCAAGCAAGCCAGAACGAGATAGAGAGGAGTGGTCGCTGGTGAGAGCTCGGCAGAAGCGAGTCAACGGATTGGCGATTCATTCTGTGTTGATCGCTCTCGGCATTGTATGGGTCTATCCCTTTGTATGGATGCTGTTCTCATCGCTCAAGACGAATACGGAGCTGATTGCCTCCGGGATCAAGCTGCTTCCGGAAGTGCCGCAATGGGACAATTACAATCGTGCCTGGACGGAGGCCAACTTCTCTGGTTACTTCCAGAATACGGTGATCATCACCGTAGCTACGGTTGTCATCGTTGTGCTGATGTGCGCCCTGACGGGTTACGCGCTTGGGCGCGTGCAGTTCCCGGGACGCAAGCTGTTTGTCATCGTCATTACCGCGACGATGTTCATGCCGAAGGGGTATACGATATTGCCGATCTATATGACGATCAAATATATGGGCCTGCTGAATTCGCTGCCGGGTGTTATTCTAGCAGAGTCTTCCGGCGCGCATGTGTTGTTTATTCTCTTGTTTATGTCTTACTTCTATAAGCTGCCGAATGAACTGGAGGAGTCGGCGGAGATGGATGGAGCCGGCTTTTGGCGGACATTCCGGACGGTGATGCTGCCGCTCTCCAAGCCGATGATTGCAACGACAGCGATTATGCAATTTATCTGGACGTGGAATTCCTTTTTTGTACCGCTTATTTTTACGATGAATAATCCGGATTTGCGGACATTGGCGGTCGGAATGTATGCGTTTGTCGGCGAGCATTCGGTGGATTGGACGGGAATGGCTGCTGCAGCTGTCATATCGATCATGCCGATCATTGCGGTGTTCGTTGCCTTCCAACGGTTCTTCATCGAAGGGATATCCGGTTCGGTCAAAGGGTAAACGTAAATCATGGACATGAGGTGATGATGATGACTATTGCGATGGTCATTATACCCGACACGCAAATCGTGGCATGGCAGCATCCTGAGGTGCTGCGGCAGATGGCGCAGTGGATCGTGGAGCATAGAGAGGACTATCGTATTGAGATGGTTCTTCATCTGGGTGACGTCGTGCATCACGGTGCGAACGATGAGCGGCAGTTCCAAGACGCCAAGGCAGCCTTGGATAAGATTGATGAAGCGGGAGTGCCGATGCTGATTGTGCCCGGTAACCATGATTATGACAATCTGGTGAATGAGGATCGCAGTCTGGATATGTTCAGGCATTACTTTGGTGTCTCTCGCTTGGCCGGGAGGGAATGGCTGCGCGGTTTATACGAGCAGGGAAGACCCGAGAACGCTTATGCCGTGATCCAGAGCAATGGGCTGCAACTGCTGTTCATCGCGCTGGAGTTCGGGCCGCGCGACGAAGTGCTCGCGTGGGCGGACGATCTGCTCGCTACCTATGAAGATCATCATGCGATTATCGTGACACATTGTTACTTGTACTTAGATGCTACTCCGAGCAAGCCGGGCGATGAATATAATCCGAGAGATTATGCCGGCGCTGAAGGAGCCAATGACGGCGAAGAGATGTGGGAGAAGTGCTTCCGGAAGCATCGCAATATTATCGCCATCTACTCCGGACATCAGATTCCATACTCGATCAGCTATAGCGTTGCTATTGGCGATCATGGCAATCCAGTGTTCCAGTCGTTCCAGAACTGGCAGAGCGCGGATCAGGGCGGGAGCGGACGCTTCCGGCTTGTGACGATCGATGATCAAGCAGGGGTGCTCAAGCATACGGTCATTAATCCGATGCTTAACGGTGCGGAAGCCGGCGATGGGCATGAGGTGGAGTTTTGCTTCCGAGAGACAGACAGAAGTCGATTGGAGCAGGTGAAGTATAGCCCCCTATAGCAGGTGGGCTTTCGAGATATTCTTCCTGAAGAATGGAGACGTGCTGCACATGAATATTGCCTATATCCAACCGCCTTATCCGCATCTGGACAAGATGAATCCGCTCGATAGCGTCCGTTATATGCTGGATCAAGCGCTGCAGGTGCAGGAAGACACCGATTTGCTCGTCTTGCCGGAGTATGCGAACTGTCCGGGATTGGACAGCTACGATCAGCTGTTACAATTCATAAAGCGGGAAAGCCGCGACTTCCTGTGCGAACTATCTCGTATTGCAAAAGATAAACAGATGCATATCGCCGGGAATGTCATACGTCATACTGAAGCGGGATTACGCAATACGACGGTGTGGATCGATCGTAAGGGCAAGGTTGCGGCAGAGTATGACAAAACGCATCTAACCGAGTTTGAACGTGGCAGCTTGCGGCTCGTTCCTGGCGATACGGTACGGCATGCCGTGATAGAGGGCATTCGTGTTTCCTTTGCGACCTGCTTCGAACTATATTTTTCTGAATTTTTTGAAAAGTTGGCTGCGGGACATCCGGATATCATCATTGTGCCGACTTATCAGAGATCCGAGCGCAGCGAGGTGTTGACCGCTCAGGCCATCTCCCGGGCGCTGGACAGCGGCAGCTACTTGTTGCGCTGCTCGTATGCGATGGGCCCGACGAGCGAAGCCGGGGGCATGTCGATGCTGGTTCATCCGCGAGGGGAAGTGTTAAGCTGCGCTGAGCAAGAGGTCGGTATTTTTCGCGCGAAAGTGAATATCAAGGACAAATGGTGGAGACCGTCTTCCTATGGCGGCGGTATGCTGGAATCGCGCGAGATTATCGAGAGGAATCGGCGTGCTGAGTTGTATCGGAAAGCGGGGCCCGGAACCGGCATGCCTGCGGTGAAATCGCCTGCCCTTATCGCGCATCGCGGCTTTAGCGCGAACTGCCCGGAGAATACAATGCCGGCATTCGGAGCTGCGATCGCGCTAGGCGTTGATGAGATCGAATTCGATATTCGCTGCTCGAAGGACGGCGAACTGATCGTTATTCATGACGCAACGCTCGAGCGGACGACGAATGCAACCGGTCTGGTCAGCGATTACAGTTGGGCTGAGCTGCAGCGCTATGACGCTGGCACTTCGTTCTCGCCTGCGTGGCAAGGAACGAAGCTGCCCTTATTGGATCACGTGCTGGAGCAATATGCCGGTCGTATCATTATGAACGTGCATGTGAAAGATGCCGGCGAGGACGGTTACGTCATCAAGCGAATTAGAGCATTAGCCGAGCAATATGATGCCGCCGCAAGCCTCTATATTGCCGGTGATCGAGATGTGTTGGCATACGCCTTGCAACACGCTCCGAATATTGAACGGTGCTGTCTGGTCGAGCAAGCCAGCTGGCATTTGGTGGACTATGCCATACAGTATGAATGCGGCAGGCTGCAGTTTTTTCCGGCTTATTGCAATGAGGAAGAGGTGCGGAGGGCGCATGCGTCAGGAATTCGATGCAATGTGTTTTATTCAGACAATCCGGAGGAGACACGGCGTCTCTTCCACATCGGTATCGACGCAGTATTAACCAATAATCCGTTGCATACATGGAGGAGTGACTGGGATGATGCATACGGAATATGAATCGTTAAGGCGGACCAACGTTTATTTTTTTGACCTGGACGGGTGCGTATATCATGGTACGAGATTGGACCCGGACGCCAAGCTGCTAATTGAACAGCTGCAGAGGATGGGAAGAGAGGTCTACTTCCTAACCAACAACTCGCGCGACAGAGCCCGGGAGATAGGTGTGAAATTATCGGGAATGGGCTTGCCGGTGGCGGCGGAGCGTATCATAGCGGCTACTGATTATGTATGCACTCATGTTCTTGAGACCTACGGTTCCGTATCTGTAAAAGTGGCAGGAAGTCCGGGGCTGGAAGAAGCTTTCCGAGTAGAGGGGATTCGCTTGCTTCCCCTTCATTCGGAGGAGACGGCACAATTAATCGTCATTGGAAGAGATACCGGCTTCTCCTATCGGAAGCTGGAGAGCATTGCGGAGGATGCGAGGAACGGAGCGGCTCTCCTATCCGTCAATCCGGATGCGTCCCATCCGGGGGAGAACCATCGTAGCATTCCCGAAACAGGAGCTTTGGTAGCTTCTGTCGAGTATATGCTCGGTTATAAAATCGATTATTTCGGAAAACCGGCGCCTTATCTGTTCCATTATGGAATCCGGCTATGCGGTTACCAGAGTGAACAATGCGTCATGATCGGAGATAACCTGTATACGGACATTCAAGGAGCTGCCAAAGTCGGGATGAAGACGGTCTGGCTTCGAACCCAGCATCAACCATTCGATAGCGACCGAACCGAAGCAATTAAGCCGGATTATACGATGAACAGTATGAAGCAGCTTAGAACGATTGTGCTTCGGGCTTGATCCACCTTTTGCATCCGAATGAAGGAACGATAGGAGGCTACTCTAGTGAAACTATGGTTATGTGGCAATGATTTGGATCGCATCGCGGATTGGTTATCCTATGACGGTTTCGAAGGGATATTGACCAATCCGGATATTGTGGCGAATGCCAAGATGGACAAAGTCGCGTTTTTCACTTCATTATGCGAGATCAGCAAAGGTCCCGTTTTCTATCAGCTGCAATCCGGCAATGAAGTGGAGATGCTCCGTGATGCCTCGCGCATGCTGGATATTGATAATAAGATGAGAATAAAAGTGCCGGCGACACGTTCTGGTATGCGGGTAATCAGCCGGTTGACCGCTGAAGGGCATGCGGTGCTGGCGACCTGCGTCCCGGATCTGACCACCATGCTTATGGCGGTCCGCTTTGGCGCACAATGGATTACCCCTTATGGTTCGATCTGGCATCCATCCGGTCAGGTCGATAAGGAGACGCTGCTCAAGGAATTCTCAGAAGTGCTTCGCAACCAGCAGCTGTCCGCACAGCTTATTGCGGGCGTAAAAGATCCGATTGAGCTTCGTCGATTCACCTTGGCGGGAATCGAGAACTTCTTCATTTGGGACAAGGATATTGAACGTTTCTTTGACCTGCCTATGGTGCTTCGTTCGGAAGCGAATTTCGAGGATAGCTGGCATACAATTAACGCTTGATCGTAAGGGGGCATTCACGCTTGGCTTATCTAGGGTTTGAAAGCGGGGGTACGAAGCTGGTCGTCTCTCTCTCCTATGATGGGGCAACCATCGTGGACTCCAGGAAGATTGACCGACCTCTTAATAACACCGCAGAACAAAGCTTGGCTACCTTGCTTGAGACAGCGCTTGATCTGGTGAAGGAGCATGGTCTCGGTGAGCAATCAATTCAGGCAATCGGGTTTGGCTTCGGCGGCAGTGTGAACAGCGATCTGAATAAGCCGCTAATTTGTTTGCACGAAGAGGGCTGGAGTGAACTCGGCGCTGCGGATCAGATTCGAGGCCATTTCCGTTGTCCGGTTTATTGGATCAATGATTGTGAGGCTGCGGCGTTGGCGGAAGCTTCGTTAGTCAAGCAGGTTTCGCATATGTTCTATGTGACTTTGGGGACAGGCGTTGGCGGGGCTCTGGTTTCGAATCGGCGAATCTTTCGTACCTCTGCGGAAGGGAATTCGGAAGTCGGTCATCTGCTTGTGGATGATGATTTCCATACGCCATGTCCATGTGGGAGCTCGGGGTGTCTTGAGGCGGTATGCTCCGGTCCGGGGTTGCTAAGACTTGCCAAGCGAATGTTCCCAGAAGAGGGGATTATTGCGCCTGAGCAAGTGACGGCGAGCTACTTGGCCGGTCATCCGAAATTTCAGGAGGTTATGGAGAAATACATTCTTTACTTGGCGAAAGGCCTGGCATCCGTGATGACGCTGTATCATCCTGAACGGATTGTGCTCGGAGGCGGGCTAGGGAAATTTGTCGCGGAACAGTTCCAGTCGAGGCTCGAGGAGGGGATACGCGACAAGTGTTACCCTCCTTTCCGCCAATCCGTATCCATTCACGCATGGACAGCGGAGGAGCAAGCGGTAGGTATGGGCGCAATGATGTATGCACGGGAGCAATTGGGCTATGAGTACAGTATGACAGATCGATTAAAGGATAATAATGAGTGAGCAGACGAGAGTTTTAACAGACGAAAGTTTTACATCAACCTAAGGTGGATTTGTGGTAAACTATTTCAGTATGTGGGTGAAAGCGGATTCAGATCATACAACCTATACTGAGGAGTCTTGCAACATGAGAAAATCACCGTACTTTTCTCTTTTCAATCATGCCATGTTTAGAAAGCAGTTGCTTTTCTATTTCATTACGATTCTTACCCCTGTTCTCATTATCGTTACGATTTACATCTATTTAGTTGCAGATGACCAGAAGGTGCAAATTCAGCAAGCTTCGGATGAAAGTCTTAAGCGCATTGCGAACAATGTGGGCAATGTTATTGAGCAGGTTAATTATTTCTCTCTGCAGCTTTCCTTTATGAACAATTTGAATGTGATGCTGAAGGACCCGTTTCAGGCCAATATTTATGACTATGCAACGGTAAAGGAGCAATTAAGAAATCAAATTTCATCTAATCCTTTATTTTATTCTGTCTACATCTATTCTTTGCAAGACCGCAAAGTACTGACAACGAATGAAGGACTGTTTACTGAGAACGATTTTTTCGATAAAGCCGCGCTGGAGCTTTTAAATGGCGACGATAATCAGGCATCCACGGTCAAGTATCGCTCAAGAGTCATTAAGGAGACGCCAATGGATCGCTCTCAAGAAGTGATAACGTTCTACAGGTCCATCCCTATCTCGGCCAAGATCCCTCAGGGTATGCTGATTATCAATGTTCAGAAAGAGATATTTGCCTCGGTCATTCGAAATATGAGCGATGTCAATTCGGAGACATTCATGATTTTGGATGACGACAACGGTATCATTCTTGCGCCTGAGCGTTTGAACGCTACTCATTCCCGCCTCTTACAGATCGATACCCGGCAGTCGATTGACGGTTTGACAAAAATTGAGTCAGAAGATGGCGACTTTTTTGCGAATACTCTGAAACTGGATTGGAACGGCTGGACAATCGTGCAGATTGTTCCGTATGCCAATTTTAAAGAGGTCATGCAGAACAAGCTTTTCAGCGTAGTGAAAACGGTGCTCATCATTGCTTTTGTCGGTCTGGCTATTTCATATCTGTTTGCTTTCATTATGTATAGTCCTTGGCTGAGAATAAGGGAAACCTTAGCGGCATTCGTAAAGAAAGCGGACAGTTCCGAAAATGAAGGTGAAGACGAATATGGTGTAGTCGACCGAACGATCAAAGGCATGATTGAAACGATTAAACAGAATAAACCTATCTTAAAGGATCGGTTGATTCAAGACTTGCTTTATCACAACTATTACGAGAAATCTTCGATCGAACTTCGGCTAGACCAGGCTGGCATCCGTTTTGAACACGCCCATTTTTTGATGATTGTGGCGACGGCCGATTTATCTAGACCAGAGCCTCTTGAAAAGAATGAGAAACATTTGACGCTGTTCGGATTGATTGAGCAAGAACTCCAGAAAGATTGGCGTTTTATCGGGACAATTATTGATAATGCGAGATTCGCTTATATTGTGAATGTGCCTAAGGAACGGCTTGACGATGCATTTCGTGAACAGCTCGTTTCGAGCATGACGAAGCTGGGACAAGTCGTTTATGGGAAGCTGCTGGTCTCCATGCAGTTCTGCGTAAGCGATGTCACCGACATGGAGAACATCAGCTTGTCATATGAGCAAGTAAAGCGCGTCTTAAACTATACGCCTGTCATGAACAAGTTCGATGTTCTGTTTGCCGGCGATGCGAATGATTCATCCCGCTTCCCTTATCCTTTGGCCACCCAAAAAAAATTGATCTATTCGATTCTGGAATTGCAGCACGAAAAAGCGGAGGCATGCATTCGAGAGTGGTTCGATCAGAGCATGATACCGACGAAGCATGCTTATAAGAAGCTCCAGGAAACGATTGTGGTCATGATGAGTAACGTAATGAATGCGCTAAGCCAGGAAGGCTATGAGATTGATATTATAAGCGACATTGTTGATGTCTTGAAATGCAATGAATGCCGTAATCGCGATGAGCTTTGCGAGTATATTCTAATGAGCATTCACCGGCTGATCGATTATTTGATCTCATTGAAGGAAAGTCATGGATTGAACGACTACGTTGCGAAGGCAATAACGTATATGGAGAACCGGTATTCGGAGAGCTTGTCCGTATCGGACATTGCCGAGCACATAGGTTTGAGCAACGGGCATTTAAGCCGAACCTTCAAAGCGGAAACCGGGAAGTCGCCCATGGAGTATGTGACGGAGCTTAGAATCCAGCGAAGCAAGGATCTACTCAAGAATCAGAACTATACGCTGCAAAAAATCGGAATGCTCGTCGGGTATCATGATTATCACGGATTCATTCGATCGTTCAAAAAAGTGGAAGGTATTACGCCAAGCGAGTATCGGAAAGCACTGTTTAAAAACTGATAGGATGTTCAAAAAGCAGCATCTTATCGACAAATATGCCATTTCTCCCATTTTATCATGAAATGGGAATTTTTTTTTGAAGGCTATTATTTTATGATGAAAGCGCAATCAATACATGTGAATGAAAGGAGGGAAACAAGACATTGGGAATGCAGCATGATCGCACTAGTACAAAGCAATCGAATCTGTTGAAGGGATGGTGGAAGGTATACCATATAAACAAATATTACTATGTACTCCTTATTCCGGGTCTTCTTTTTTTTCTGGTTTTCAATTATTTACCGATGGGTGGAATTCTGCTGGCCTTTAAGGAATTTAATATTTCATCGGGGTTATGGGGAAGTCCGTGGGCTGGACTAAAGTGGTTCAACCTATTATTCGAGGCGCCTGACTTCTGGAAAGCGTTGAGAAATACGATAATAATTAGTTTTTACAAGCTAATTTTCAACTTTCCGGCCCCGATCATTTTGGCGTTGCTGCTCAATGAGGTGCGGAACGCACTGTTCAAACGAGTCATTCAGACCGTCGTCTACTTTCCGCATTTTCTATCATGGGTCATTTTGGGAGGCATTCTGTTTACGCTATTTTCGGTTCAGACAGGGCTGCTCAAATTTCTCGGGCTTTCTATCTCGCCACTGATGAATCCGGAAAGCTTCCGCGGTATGCTGGTGCTCTCGGATATGTGGAAGGAGGTAGGCTGGGGAACGATCATCTATCTGGCTGCGATATCCGGCATTAATCAGGAATTGTACGAAGCGGCACGAATAGACGGAGCCAATAGATTTCAGCTTGTGCGGCATATTACGATACCATCCATTGCGAACACGATCATCATATTGCTAATTCTGCGTACAGGACATATTCTGCATGTAGGCTTCGATCAGATATTTGTTTTATATAGCCCGCTTGTTTACGAAGTATCTGATATCTTGGATACGTATGTATACCGAACGGGGCTGACGATGGGAAGGTATTCATTGGCTACGGCGGCAGGTTTGTTCCAATCCATTGTAGGATTAATGCTGATCATCGTTACGAACGGGCTTGCGAAACGAATGGGGGAGCGAGGGATTTGGTAATTAACGAAAGACGCAGAATACGGCAGTCACTTGCGAGTCGGCTTTTTGATTGGTCCAATTATATATTCTTGATAGGGCTAAGCGTGATTTCCTTCTATCCGCTATGGTATGAGATTTCCTTATCCCTGAGCTCGAAGACGGAAGCCCTCCGTGGAGGTTTATTCTTTTGGCCGAGGGATTTTACGCTGGATGCCTATGTTAGCGTATTAGAGTCGTCCTATATATGGTCCGCTTATAGGAATAGTTTGTTCGTTACAATCATAGGGACGGTTTTGAGCGTTCTGGTCACCTCAGCGACCGCTTATCCGCTTAACAAAACGACACTTCTATGGAGAAAAGTCTGGATAAGCCTTATTCTATTCACGATGCTATTCAATGGAGGGCTGATTCCGACCTACATGGTGGTGAAGAGCCTGGGTCTGATCGATTCGCTATGGGCCTTGATCTTTCTCAATATCGTTTCGGCGTTCAATTTGATCATTGTCATGAACTTTATGAGGACGATTCCGGAGGAACTGGATGAATCGGCTATGATCGACGGCGCTAACCCGATCCGTATCTTTTTTTCGATCACTTTGCCTTTGTGTAAGCCTGTTCTGGCGACATTGGCGCTGTGGACGGGGGTAGGGCTTTGGAATAACTTCATGCAGGCGCTTATTTATCTGAACAAGAAGTCGCTGATGACATTGCCGCTGCTGCTCAAGCAAATTATTGCAGGGCAGGAGCTGCTTAATGAGACCGGACAGTTAGCCGATTCCTCGACCGAATCTGTCATTGCGGCGACAATTATGGTGGCAATTATTCCGATTCTTGGGATTTATCCGTTTCTTCAGCGGTATTTTACTAAGGGTATTATGTTAGGTTCAATAAAATCATAATCTCATTCAGGGGGTAGGCTAAATTGATACATGCTACGAAAAAAGTGTTGGCCGTCATCATGGCGGCTAGTCTGATGATGACGGTAATCGGTTGCGGCAAGGCAGAAAATAACGGGAACGAATCTGGCAGCAAGCAGGAGGATACGATAACTTATCAAATTTTCCGCTCAATCGGAATTCCTGAGTATCCGGAGGACGGAGGCGAAGGCAAGGAGATCATTCTTGAGAGCATGCGGAAGGCGGGAATAACGGGAGTCGATTACAAGTTGATGATGACGGCAGGCGCCGAATATTATACGAAGCTGAATCTTCTTGCGTCATCCGGGGAAATGCCTGATTATTTCAATATCGATCAGCCGACCATGATGCGTTTTGCCGATCAAGGGCTGATTCAGCCGTTGGATGATTACCTGAAGGATATGCCAAATTTGATGAAAATGATTCCAGAGGAGCGCTGGGAGGCCGTAAAATATAACGGCAAAATTTATGCTATTCCGAACGGGATTCGCAGTGAAGCGTTCAATACGCCCAATGTTGGAGGAATTGCAATCAGGCAGGACTGGCTTGATGAGCTTGGTCTGGAGCGGCCAACTACTCTGGATGAGCTTGAAGAAGTTATGAGAGCCTTTGCGAATAATGATCCGGATAAGAATGGACAGAAGGACACGTATGGCATAAGCATGAGTAAGACAGGAGAGTTCGAGGCCATATTCGGAGCATTCGGTATAGCGCCTAAGTACTGGGTGGAGAAGAACGGCAAGATTGTAAAGGGCTTTACGACGCCGGAAGCCAAAGAAGCGCTCGCTCTTCTACAGAAATGGTATAAAGATGGGTTAATCGATCCGGAATTTCCCGTTATGGAAACCAAGCAACTCGACGCCAAAATCATTAATTCAAAGGTGGGCATATGGCAGGGGGACGCTTATGTAGTGAGCCCTTCATCAGATAAGCTTGCACAAGCGTTAGTTGAAACGACTCCAACGGCAAATGTAGCGTTGATTGCTCCGCCAGCAGGGCCGCAAGGGACAAAGGGCTTGCCTGAGAACAATCCGTATACGTCAGGCGATATGCGGGCCATTTCCGCCAAGATGAAAAATCCTGAAAAGTTTTTCCAGTTTCTTGATTGGTCTGTAAGCGATGATGAAAATGGTGGCTTCAACTTGCTTACGTACGGCGTGGAAGGCGTCGACTTCACTTACGATAAGGAAGAAAACGCCATTACCCAGTTGAGCAGCTATACCGAATTGTATAAAAAAGGATTCTCGAATCCCGTCAGGTTTGTCACCGTAGTAGACCGACGCTGGGCAGACGCTAACGTACGTGAAGCTCTCGGAATCGCATCGCAAAATGTAATCAAGAATGCGCTGTGGAAAACACTTCCAGTTGAGTTGGATTATCCGGATCTGGAAGCTAAGCTGTGGCCTGAATATTTTGTTAAAATTGTAAGCGGCATCTGGTCGATTGAGAAGTTTGACGAGTTTGTGCAGAAGTATTACGAGCAGGGCGGACAAAAAATCGAAGAGCAGGCAAACGAGGAATGGAAGAACAATTAGGAAGATGGAGTTGAACCCCATGAAAAAGCCGAACGTTATTTTTATATTGGCAGATGATATGAGCTATGCGGATATCGGCTGTTACGGTCAAACAATCATCAAGACACCTCATATTGATCAATTAGCGGCGGAGGGCATGCGCTTTACACAATGCTATGCGGGAGCGTCGATTTGCGGGCCGTCAAGATGCAGCCTCATGACCGGCAAGCATATGGGACATGCGAGAATTAGGGACAACAGTGCAAGACTTGAATCCGGTACGTATTGCGAAAGCCTCAAGCAGGAAGACTTGACCGTTGCTGAAGTGATGAAGCAGGCAGGCTACACAACCGGACTGGTCGGAAAATGGGGAATCGGTGAACCTGGTACGGAAGGTATTCCGAACCGGAAGGGGTTCGATTATGCAGTCGGATTCTGGAATCAGATCAGAGCCCATTCCTATTATCCGGAATATGTTTGGAAGAACGATCAAGCGGTGCTCCTGGAAGGTAATATCGGATTTGATATGAACAGGCTGTACTTGCACAATAAAGCGCATTATCTCAATGATCAATACCCGAACGAATACGATGAGGAAGGCAATTACATTCCTTCGGGGGTTAAGGATCCAAGCCTTGCCGTCAATACGCATGATTTGTGCACATCGGAAGCGCTTGGTTTTATCCAGAGACATGCCGAGGAACCATTCTTCCTGTATTTGGCCTATCAGAATCCACATGGGCCGTTGGTCGTGCCAAGTCTCGCTCCTTATACCGATGCAGATTTCCCGAGCCAGAAGCATAAGGAGTGGGCTGCCCTCATTACGCGTATGGATACGGATATCGGCCAAATTATGAATTTGCTGCAGGAGCTCGGGCTGGATGAGAATACGATTGTCATGTTCGGCAGTGACAACGGTTACAGTGCATGGGGATATTTCGGCCTGAACCAGGACGAAACCGTACCGTTCTTCGACCACAGAGGGCCGTTCCGCGGCGGCAAATTCAGTTTGTACGAAGGCGGCCTTCGAGTACCTTTCATTGCTCGTTGGCCGGGACAAATCCCGTCAGGGACTGTAAGCGAACACGTGTGGGCATTTTGGGATGTTCTGCCCACATTTGCTGAGTTGGCGGGAGTGAAGCCTGCCGGAGAGTATGATGGAATTTCATTCCTGCAGGCGTTGCGTGGAAAGTCCGCTCCCGAGCATGACTTTTTATACTGGGAACTGGGTCATGCGCAGGCCGTACGGCTAGGTAACTGGAAGGCGTATCGCGAGCATCCGTTACAACCTACCCAACTGTATGACTTGAGCAAGGACGAAGGGGAATTGATCGATTTATCTGCGGATTATCCGGAGGTGGTCTGTCAGGCCGAAGGTATTATGAAGTCGGCCCGCACGGATTCCCCCATATTTACAAACCCAGGTGAAACGTCCCAGCAGGAATTGAGCAAGCGTGCGGGCTTGGTACCGAACGGATGGTCATACGATTCGCCGGAGCATCTGAAATGGCTGGATGATCTGGATCGGCTCTAGTATTATTCGGAGTGGGAGCGAGATGTCTCCCACTTCGATATGGCACAAGAAAGGAAGGTAAAGATGGATTATTGGCATAAACTTCCTTCGGAAGGGCACGGACTCGTATTGAATAAAGCGATTTCCCGATGGGACGAGGCGTTGCCACTGGGGAACGGTTTGAATGGTTGTCTTGTATGGGGAAACGGAAATCCTCTCCGCTTCAGTCTTGATCGGGGGGATCTATGGGATTTGCGGCCAGCGCCCGAAACGCTCGAACCTGAATTCAGCTACAAGCATTTGATCGAGCTTGTCCGGGAGGGCAAGCAAGAAGAAATTCGGCAACGGTTCGATGATATTTACAGTAAGTATCCTTATCCGACCAAACTGCCGGCAGGACGGCTTGAAATCGACTTCGGCCGGGAAGCCGATTCCATCAAAAGTCGTCTGGACATTCGGACGGGGTGTGCGCACATTAACTTAAGATTCGAGGACCGGGAAGTCGAGGTGGCTTGCTATCTTCACGCAGCCAACGGTTTGGGATACGTGAAGATTTCCGGAGCTTCTGTCCCGCACGTTTTGAAGCTTGTCCCTCCCGACTTTTTGGATACAGCGGGCGGGAACAGACCAGTCTCTTCCTCCGAACTTGCGTCGCTCGGTTATGCCGCCGCGATTCATGATGAGGATCGGGAAGCCCGGTGGTTTTACCAGAGGACGAAAACATCGCTGGAGTATGCCGTTCAGGTCGCCGAACGACAAGCCGGCACTGACATTCGGGAATATACATTCTCGATCGCCTCTTCTCTGGATGGAGACGAATGGTTTGCGGAAGCCAAAAAGAAAGTCCATGCTGCAGTTCAAGCCGGATGGGATCGTGCTTTTGGCGGGCATGCAGCGTGGTGGGAGAGCTACTGGAGCAAAAGCTCCATCAGCCTTCCTGACGAAGAGGCGGAAAAGAACTGGTACCTGACCAACTATTTTTTTGCCTCCTGCTCGCGCAAAGGCGCACCGCCGATGCCACTGCAAGGAGTTTGGACAGCGGATGAAGGGAAGCTGCCGCCGTGGAAGGGAGATTATCATCACGATCTGAATACGCAGCTAAGCTACTGGCACTATGCTAAGGCAAATCATTTGAGCGAAGGCGAGAGCTTTATCGATTTCCTGTGGAATCTGCGTCCGCAAGCGAAGGCGTTCGCCCAGAGCTTCTTTGACGCTCCCGGCATCAATCTTCCTTCCGTAATGACGCTCGATGGTCGAGCGATGGGGGGCTGGCCGATGTACAGCCTGAGCATCACAAATCAAATATGGCTTTGTCAAGCATTCGACCATTACTGGCTTCATACAGGCGATTCGGAGTTTCTTCGTGAAAAGGCCTACGTCTATTTACAAGAGACGGCAGAATGCCTGCTTCGCTGGCTTAAGCCGGGGGATGACGGAAAACTGCGGCTTCCTGTTTCCAGTTCGCCGGAGATTCACGACAATTCGCTGAAAGCGTGGCTTACGCCGAACAGCAATTATGACTTGTCCCTTTTAATCTATTTGTTCCGACGACTGAAGGCAATGGCCGATACGCTCCAATACGAGAATGATAGTCGGCTTTGGGAAGAAACGTTGCACAAGCTGCCCGAGCTGGCGGTAAACGAACATAACATCCTGATGATTAGCCCGGACGAAGACTTGACGTCAAGCCACCGGCACCATTCCCATGCCATGGCGATCTATCCGCTTCAACTACTGAACCGATGTGCTTCAGAGCAGGACAGATTAATCATGGATGCGACGATAAGCAATATGGAGGTACTGGGCAAAGGACAATGGGTCGGATATTCGTTCGCCTGGGCTGCCGCGATGTACGCGAAGCAAGGGAACGGAGAAGCGGCGCTTTATCATCTGCAGCAGCTATGGCGGTATTTATGCTCCTCGAACGGCTTCCATCTGAATGGTGACTATAAGCAAGTCGGCGTATGTATGTTTCATTACCGTCCTTTTACATTAGAAGGCAATTTTGCGGGTGCATGCGCCCTTCAGGAAATGCTGCTTCACGCAAGCGGCCACACGGTACGGGTATTCCCGGCTATTCCGCAAAACTGGATGGACAGCAGTGTGGAATTCCGGGACTTTCGCGGGGAAAAAGGTGTGCTAGTATCCGCAAAAATTAGCCATGGTAAGCTCGATTACATTCGGCTATATGCCGAAAGGGACGGCGAGTTCACCGTGCTTAACGAGTTTCAATGCTCAAGGCTACGCATGCAAATGGGATCCGATACCCGTGAGCTTGTGTATAGAGACGGAGACACGATTACCGTATCGCTGAGAATGGGAGATACTTGCACGATTACACCGTCAGGAAATTTGCGCTTGAGTGGATAGACTGAATTGATCTACTGTGAAGAAGCTCCGTTCATCACCAGGATGAATCCGGAGCTTCTGTCGTTGACTGCGGTAAGCTTTATGCATTAATTACCGTTATAGCGATCAGCTGCAGTCTGGTAGATAGTCATATAATCTTCGAGTCCCATGTTCTCGATCGTTCTGACATACTTGTCCCACTCCTTGAAGGAAGCTGAGCCGTTGATGAACTTCGCTTCCATCTCGCGGATATAGGTATGCATATCTGCCCCGATTGTCCTCATGAACTCCGTTTCCTCATCCGTATAGTTGAAGTTGTACCATAGATCATCGATTACATGTGGCGCAGCTTTCTCCCCCGCATCAATTGCGGATGGCAGCGACTCGGATCCCTTGAACCAATCCACCTTTACGTAGCCCGGGTAGCTTCCGCCCATCCAGCTGACATAGTTCGTCAGCGCTTGGTCCAGGGTCAGACCGTCCGGATTATTCTTAATATGATCCATGAATTCCAGTGTGCCGTCTGTAGTGGTCTCGTAGCTCTCCCCTTCCTTCCCCATGAAGAATAGCTTGGCGCCCTCTTCACCGTAGAAGTAGTCCATCCAACGAACAGTCGCTTCCGGATGTTGATTCTTGTCTGTAATCGCGAAGGCGCCCGGCCATACCATCGGTACCTTGATATGCGAATACAACTGATCGCCATGCGGTCCTTTCAGCGCGCCCAGTCCTACATAATTCTCACCATTGAACTGCGTAATCGGATTGGGGTTGATCGTTGAGGCGAGACGCTCCTCAGAGCCTTTGGCATACAAGGTCTTACTGTCTTGCGTGAATATATCCGGATCAATGAGTCCTTCTGCATACAGCTTGTTGATGAATTGCAGCACTTCCTTATAACGATCAGTGGTACGGAAGAAACGAAGTTCATTATTCTCCGGATTGACGTCCACGAATTTGTGTCCAAGTCCGCGAGTGCCTACGCCCCATGCGCCCTCCAATTGCTCGATCAGTGGGAAGATGCCGGTGCCGCTGTAGGGGATTTCATCCAGTTTGCCGTTGCCATTCAGATCGGTGGATTTCACCGCGACCAAGTAGTCATAATACTCGTCAATGGTCTGCGGCTCGTCCATCCCTAGCTGTTCTAGCCAGTCTTGCTTGATCCACAGCGGTGTGCCGATCAGCATCGGGAGGAATTCAGGGTCATAGAAGGTCGGCATAGAGTAGATGTGTCCATTCGGCATTGTGAGCGCCTTGCGCAATGCCGGATACTTCTCCATCAACGCCGTTAGATTCGGCGCATACTGCTCCAGCAGCTCGTCGAGTTGAACGAACACGCCCTCGCTACCGTATCGCATCAGATCAGCGGACGGCACGCGAGCCGTGAAGAACGCATCGGGATAATCGCCATTCGCCAGTGCCAGATTGCGCTTCTCGGTTAATCCGTCGAACGGAACAAGCTGGAAGTTCACCTTGATGTTAGACAGCTGTTCCATCTCCTTGTAGACTAGACGCTCTTCGAACGGCGTGCTGCCGTTGGACCCCGCCAGTCCTGTGAAGAACGTGAGCTCGATCGGCTCTTGCGTGATTGGCATCCCTGTCGCTTGAAGCGTACCGGAAGCTTCGGCCCCCCCTGCATTGCCAGATGACGTGTTCATCATTGTCTGTCCGGAATTGCCGTTGGAACCTGCGTTGTTGCCGTTGCCCGCGCACCCGACAATCAAGCTGGTCATCAGTACAATAGTCGTAGCTGTTCCCATCCATCTTGTTGTAATACCCATATTTCTCTCCTCCATATCCATCTTTTTTATTTATGCTGAAAAGGTTCACCCCTTTAAAGCCCCAATCATAACGCCTTTAACAAAGTACTTCTGAAGAAAAGGGTACAACAGAAAAATTGGTAAATTGGTTACGACGATGAGGGCGTATTTGACCGCTTCCTCATCCATAATCGTCTGCGCGTGGGAACTGTCTGCCGCGTTAACCATCTCCTCCATCTGCCCTTGGATCAAAATCTCGCGAATGAAGATCTGCAGCGGGTATAAGCTCCGATCTGTCAAGTAGATCAGTGCGCTGAAGTATGAATTCCAGTGACCCACCGCATAGAATAGCAGCATCACTGCCATGATCGGCATAGACAACGGCATGACGATGCGCAGCAGCGTACGAATATCCGAACTCCCATCGATGGAGGCGGCTTCCAGAATTTCTCCGGGGATGCTGGACTGGAAGTAGGTACGCATAATGAGGATGTTGTACACCGACACCACGTTGGGAATGATGAGAGCCCACATCGTATTGGTAAGACCCAGGTCGCGAACGACCATATAGGTTGGAATCAGGCCGCCGCTGAAAAACATAGTGAACACAATGATCGCCATGATCAGGTTGCGACCGTAAAATTTCGGTTGGGATAGCGGATAAGCGGCCATAATCGTCATAATCAGATTGATGGCTGTACCTACGATTGTATAGAGAATGGTATTGCCGTACCCCGTTAACAGATCGGAATTGCCGAATACCTTCTCGTAGCCGACGAAGCTCACATCAATCGGCCATAACCACATCTCCCCGGACAGGACTGCTCCCGCATCGCTAATCGAGGCCCCCAGAATAAATAAAAGCGGATAGAGTACAAGCATACAGATGAGAATGAGTAATGAACCATTGACGATGGTGAATAAACTTGGTTTGCGCAAGAGCAAGATCTTACCTCCTACCATAGGCTTGTCTGATTAAGCTTGCGGGCGATTCGGTTCACCAGCACAAGCAGGATGAAATTCACGATCGAATTGAACAAGCCGACCGCTGCGGCAAAACTATACTGCGAACCCAAAATTCCACTGCGATACACATAGGTCGAAATGACATCAGAAGCTTCGAGATTGAGCGAATTTTGCATGAGAAAAACTTTTTCGAAGCCTACACTCATGACCGACCCTACGTTTAGAATAAGTAATATAATGATGGTCGACCGAATGCCGGGTAAATTAATGTGCCAGATGCGTCGCAAGCGGGACGCGCCGTCGACTCGCGCAGCCTCATGCAAATGGGGATCAATACCCGTCAACGCAGCCAAGTAGATGATGCAGCTCCACCCCATCTGCTGCCAGACACCGGACAGGACAAAGATGCTCTTGAACCAGCCCGGTTCCGTCATGAAGTAGATCGGACTACCCCCGAATGCTTGGATCGCCTGATTGACGATGCCCGTGGTCGGAGAGAGGAAGAGGATCAGCATTCCGACCAGCACGACAGTTGACAGGAAGTGCGGAGCGTAAGTGACCGTCTGCACGAAGCTCTTGAACCATTTGTTGCGTACTTCATTAATCATCAATGCCAGTAGAATCGGGACAGGGAAGCCTACTGACAGCTCGTACAGACTAATGCCAATCGTATTCTTCATCAACCTCCAAAAGAAGTAACTGTTGAAGAAGCGCTCGAAGTGCTTCAGCCCCTCCCATGAGCTTCCCCAGATGCCGCGAGTTCCGATGAAGTCCTTGAAGGCAATCTGCACGCCGTACATCGGTAAGTAATGAAAAATAATAAAGTAGATTAGCACCGGTAAGATGAGCAAATAGAGCTGCCAATGATGCTTCAGAGCATGGACCAGCTTACTCGGACCTCTTCTCTTAACAGGACGTACCGGGACAACTGTGCTTTGCGTCATCGTCTCTTGTACAGATTTCATGTTATCCCTCCTGGCTTAACTCCCGTGAACTGTCGCGATAGATCAGTTCAGTGGGTAATAGAATATTCAAGTGCAGGGGCAGTATCCCTTCCATTCGCTGCAGCATGAGCTTCACCGCTATTCGCCCCATCGCTTCCTTGTGTACTCGCACTGTAGTCAGTCCCGGATTCATGTACTCGGCCAGCTCGATATTATCGAAAGACACGACGGACAGATCTTCCGGGATTGACAGACCAGCTTCCTGAATAGCCTTGTACACCCCGTATGCCATCTTGTCGCTAGCAGTAAATACAGCTGTAGGCCGCTCTTCCGACTGCAATATTTTGACCATTTCCTCATAGCTCTTCGTCGGGCAATACCCTCCGTCAAGGATCCAGTTCGCAACCAAGGGCAGAGCATTCGCTTCCATCGCTTCCTTGAACCCTAAGAAACGCCGTTCTTGTTCCAGCGATTCCCCGACTCGCGAGTGTCCGCCGATAAAAGAAATGCTCCGATGTCCCAGCTGAATCAAGTGCTGGACGATCTCATGAGCCGCACGCTTGAAGTCGATTGTCACACAATCAATCTCTGGGAGAAGTAATCCGCCTACAGAAAACACGCTGGGAACTTGCTTTTTGAGCTGATATAAGAAGTCCGATTTTAACGGACCGACGCAGATGATCCCCAGATTGTCTTTGTTGAGACTTGCAAATAAATCAGATGTGAAGATATCTTGTATTTCGAACGTATAGTCAAGCGCATAACCATGCTGCTGCAGTTCACTTTCAATTCCATACATCATTTCTGAGAAATACGGATCTTGGTATTTGTCCTTGATCAAGTGCATAACTAAAGCAAAGCGTTTTTTTGCCGTTTTTTGCCGATCATCATCAGTGTTACTCCATCTGCGGTAGCCTAACTCTCTGGCCGCTTGAATAATACGGCTTCGAGTCTGATCGTGGATCGGTGCAGTCGTTTGCGATTTACTTAATGCCCGGGATACCGAGGAGATCGATACATTCGCACGATCCGCGATGTCCTTCAGCGTTACTTTCATCCCTTACAGCTCCATTCGTAGATAGATCCCATTTTCATAAACACATCTTTTTATTGCTGTTTTTTTCATTTCTTTTCTGATCTAACTCTAGCAATTCTCTGTAAACGGGATATTATCCCCATGTTAAGAATTGGTTAATGCAAGGAAGGCTTGCTTCTATGTCAGAATATAACTAAGTTACGGTATAGTTACGGCATACTATAGAAATAAAAAGAGATAATTGATACAATCAATCAAAGCACATTGGGCTATACCAAGGTTGCTTTTTTTTGCTGCACACATTAAAACCTAGAATAGGAGCAGGATAGATGATGAAAAAAACAAGATTAGCATTATTAGGTTGCGGAAGACTAAATGAGATTGTAGCTCATGCTTTGGAAGAGCATCTTCCAGAATACGAGCTTGTTGGAGTGATGGGGAGAAGTTCTGAGCGGACACAGATTTTTGCTGAACGCTATGGCGGTAAGGCTTGCACCGATATTGAAGAGCTGATGGCTCTAAAGCCAGATTTTATAGCAGAGGCTGCCTCCCCTCAAGCGGTGAAAGATTACGCCGAAACGATACTAAAAGGCGGCGCGAACTTAGTGGTGTTAACTGTTGGGGCATTCGCGGATGCAGATTTTTTTAATAGAGTAAAAGAGACAGCAAGGGAACATAATCAAAGGGTATATATCGCTAGCGGCGCTGTCGGAGGATTTGATGTTCTTCGTACGGCAGCATTAATGAGCCCGATTAAGGCAACCATGACCTCTAAAAAATCATTGCGATCCTTATCATACACGCCGCTGTTTTCCGAAGAGCTCATGAGCATAACTGAGCCCAAGCAAGTTTTTAGCGGAAATACGAAGGAAGCCATAGAAATGCTGCCTTTTCATTTTAACGTGGCAGTCGCCACGGCACTTGCCAGCGCAGGGCCTGAGCAGACTACTTTGAATATCGATGCTGTTCCTCATTTTACTGGTGATGAATATAAGATTGAAATTCAAGGGGAAGAAGTGCATACGGATCTCAATATTTATTCCAGGACTCCTAGAATTGCCGCCTGGAGCATGGTTGCGGTACTTCGAAACGCTGTTTCACCCATTGTATTCTAACAACTGAAAAGTATTTCGGCTAAGTGAAAAAGCGGCTTTCGTGAATGATGAGGTAGAAAGAAAATGGAGGAGGGGGCTAGCTGCCCCTCCTCCATTTTTTTCATTAGGATGCCTTACGTCCAATTTTAACCGATATGCTGCCTTCCAATTCAAAGTAGGAAACATCAACAGATCGTCCATTCAACGTGAATTGTTCAGGAATATCATTACGATTAAAGTAGTTCCAAATCGTCTCCCACTGATCTCCGAAGTAGAAGTGGAACAGCTGCGCAGAAATGACCGGGATCTTGAATGATTCCGATATTTCTTCATTCGGTTGGCCCGGAGGCGTTCCCCAGCCATATAATTTAATCGTAACTTCGGTCTTTTTGTCGCTGCTATCGATTAAAGTAATGGCGCGCATAAATCCTGGAACGCCATAGCTGCGTCCGTTATTCGTAAACCCCAGATCCCGGGCAAAGGCTTTGTAATTGTCTTCCGGTTTAGACGACCAGCTCGATTTTAGCTGAGGCGCCTTCCAGCCGCCTGGATATTTGGTAAGTGGATTCAGCGGATCAAAGTTAAAGGTTGTCGGATATTGGCCTTTATCGCCAAAATAATTAGCTGTTGGGTTGTCAGGAACTGTGCCCACAAAAATCATTACGGTGTTATTATCCCTCTGCCGACTTACAGTATAATAGGTTGATATAAAATCCAGCGGTACAAACAGCTCCGTATCCTTCACTAACGCTCTGATTGTCGTTCGTTGTTCGCCTTCCAGGAGTGTTCCGATATAGATATCCCCTCTATTACCGTCTGGTCTAAATTCCCACTCCTCGCCGTTTCCTATCGCAACATGGATGGTTGTCCAATCGTCACTCCAATAATAGAAACCTCCCATACCATTAACGATATCGGAAAGCGGGACGTAAATCGTGTCCTTGACAGCGAACGCTTGCTCCAAAAATATGTTGAATTTCGGTGCTCTCTTTAGCTCTCCGTCAACAAACAGTGCGTAAGCATCTCCGCTAGTTACTTTAGCAGGAGCAGTATTCCTTTCTTCTCCCCATTGAATATGGTAACCAAAATAATGGGAAGTATAGATAGCTGTTTTTCCTTCTTTATAAGTTTCCCCTGTAGCGCCATATTTAAGTTCCAGCACTTGATTCACTGCTGCGCGAGCTTCTTTCTCAGTCATCGGAAGTCCAAGCTCAACTAGCATAGAAGCTACTATATTAATTTTAGTTCTGTCCAATTGAGCAATCGTCATGTGCCAATGCTCTCCAATATCCGCATAAGGATATTCGTCAAAACGGAAGTCAAGCTGAATGCCCTTGCCTTCAACTGTAGTCTGATAATCTTCTGGATTGGACGATGCCGTCACGCTAAATCCGGCCTTTTGAGCGACGGCCTTGATTCGACTGGAAAGAGAGTCCTTTAAGGAGATCTCGGCACTAGGTTTAGAAATTTTCCCTTCCTTATAGTCCTTGATTCTTACCAGGAAAGCAGCTGTTTGAGCGCGGGTTAGCCTCTCTGCCGGGCCATAGTTTGTGAAATAGTCTCCTCTATCGGTATAGCTGCCGGATGTCAGGTGTTTTTGATATAGGAATTGCACAGCAGATTTCGTTGGCAAATTTTCAAAATTTCCATTCAGCAATATATAGATGATGCGAGCGGCGTCTGCCCGAGTGATCTGGACTTTTCGTTTATGACCGTCTCTAACCCAGTAATCATCAAGCGTGTATATCCCTTTCTCATGTAATACATCATAGACCCAATAAGACCAGCCTTCTAATACTAAGCGTTCATCAGAGGGGATAATGGCAGGCTTTCCATATAGTATAGTTACTGCTATTGCAAGAAACTCCTCTTGCGTAATATAGTCATTGGGTTTAAAAGAACCGTCGTTGTAACCATTAATAATATGAGCATTAGCTAACTGTTCAATGGCTGCATTAGCCCAATGGTTGGAAGGAACATCCGTAAATCGTTGTTTGGCCGCATAACTATCATCGACCGGAATCATAGAGGCTATTAGTATAATCATTAGAAGAAAAAGAGTGAATTTCTTGTTGATAAGTCTCATGGTGCATCTTACTCCTTTTTAGTTTGAATTTCCCAATTGATAATATCATGAGCAAATAGTAGTGTCTATGAAATTTAATCCATATTTATTCGGATAAATTACAACTTTAGACCCGGTTAGGGAATGAGTAGAAAGCTTCATTTCGATTGAATGGGAAAGGAGAAAGATATTCCATGTCGAAGAGTGTCAGGGACATCATTAAATGGAGGAGACTTAGCATACTATGAATTTGCTCAGGAAAATAAGGATTCATGCAGTTGTAGCTGTTATTCTATCTACTGTTGTTCTGTTAGGAAGCGTCGTCTTGCCATCTGAACGGGCGTATGCCGATGCGTTCATTGATGAAGTAGATGGAGCTTACCAGAAGCTTCTGGATCAATACACCAAGCAATATGAAGAAGATAAGGTTGAGATATCTGAGGAATATAGTTGGCTGCATGCCATTCTTACAGGCGAACAAGAGCATATGGCACGTATTGTAGATGCGGATCTGGCCTATTTGACAGAACTATTCGACAACGATTATAACCAATTGGTTAAACGATATGGAAGTTCGAGAGAGTATCGTGATAAGTTGGCCACATACAAGAGGCAGATTAATCCGGACTATTCAACAGGAGCATTGTGGAAGTACAAAATAACGATTAACAGAGATTATTCCACCAGTACGCATTGGAAGTTCGATAATGAGATTAATCCGGGCTATAGTACAAGTACGATGTGGAAGTATAAAAATACGACCAACCCTGATTATTCTACAAGTACGATGTGGAAGTATAAAAATGCTGTCAATCCAAACTACTCGACTAGTCTCATGTGGAAGCTGAAAAATGAGAGCAACGCGCATTATTCCACAAGTACGATGTGGAGTTATAAACAAGGCTATCTGAAGTTAGCCGATGCGCGAAAAAAAATCGATGCCATTCTAACGAATGGGTCGAAGGATTTGCAGGAAACAAGAGACCAGGCTGTAACCTCCATTACGAAGACTCGACAAGATACAGTGGAGCAATTATTTGATCTTCGGGACAAGACGGCAAGTGCATTTCTTGCTACAAGAAAGGACACTTTAGCGTCTATTCTTTCCATTAGGGAACAGCATTTTGGCAGTGGCTTGGAAGTAAAGCCGATTACGATTTCATTTGATCCCATTAAAGTATTGATTAATCTGAAGCTGATGTCATTTGAGCAACCTCCCGTTATCATCAATGGGAATACGCTCGTCCCGATGAGGGCTATATTTGAGACGCTTGGCGCTTCAATTGAATGGGACCCGGAACAATTTGCGGTAACAGCGACGAAAGGCAATCAAACCATCTATTTAAAAATCGGAGAAAAGAAAGCACAGCTGAACGGTAAAACGATAGAACTGGGAGTTCCGGCTCAGATCGTAAATGCCAACACGATGGTTCCGGTCCGCTTTATTAGCGAGTCGCTCGGTGGCGAAGTGTTATGGGATAACATGACGAGGACGGTCGTTATTTCTCGTTAGAAGATTGCTGATTGATATGACAAGCTGACACGGAGCTTCTACCGTGTCAGCTTGTTTGTTTTCTATACATCCTTCAGGATATACGGTCATTTTGCAGATGATAATTATGTTTGAAGTTTCGCGGGGTTACCCCATATTTCTCCCTGAATTTTCGAATGAAATAAGCGGAGCTATTGAAGCCGACCTTATAGGAAATTTGTTCAATCGTATCATTTGTAGAGATAATCAGATCACGCGCCGTCTCCATTCGAGTGGATGTAACAAAATCAGTGAAATTCATTCCTGCATCTTCTTTGAACAGCTTGCTTAAATAACGAGGACTTATTACGATGTGTTCGGCAACCGTATCAAGCGAGAGCGGTGTGTCCAGGTTTGCTACAATATATTCCTTTGCTTTTTGAATGATGGCCGCGTTCTTGTTGACTTGGCGATCGTTCATATTGGCAATGGCCGCTTCTATGGATTGCAGAAGCCATTGCTTGAATTGGGCAACGTTTTTAATCATTTTGAAACGCTCGAGCTGTTCAGAGCCGATGGCCTCGTCTGATTTCACATACATATCTTTAAGATAATTCCGGAATATCGTAACAATATCTCTCAACTTCTGATGACAATGATCAGCAGAGTAATGTTCCGTTCGCATAAGCGAAATGAGGTTGTTTACTTCTGTTCTAATTTCATGGATATCATTTGTTCTAAGGCTGGTTGCCAGTCTCTCCAGCGCCTCCTCAGGTATTTCCTCTGTATGATGTTCCCGATGAAGAAGATTTTCTCCATGAAGCACTTTTCTCTCAGGCATAAAGTAATGATACTTCATCAGAACCTGCGAATCCTTGAACGAGAGATGGAAATCCAATGGGTTGTTAACTTGTGTGCCGATAACGGCAATGACATCGATCTTAAAGTTCGATTGTGTGTAGGAAATGACATTGTCGGCTAACTTTAGAAAGTCATCGAAAACATCGCTTTCGGTACAAGCAATCGTACATATTTGGTTCTCTGCAAGTACGGTTGTAAGTAACAAAGTATCGGATTGACTATGATTGTCAATATAGCTAATGAGATTGTATTTAATAAATTGACTGTTTTCCATCGTGAGCGAGTTCAATGTATCGGAGTCAAGATAAAACGTGCAAGACCGAAAACTGGAGCCGTGCAGCTGCAAATTGAGCAGCCTAAGTCGATCCGCAAGCTCATTGTGATTGCTGATCGTGTTGTGGATCAAGCTGATGATGAGATTATGTTTAATCAGGGGCATATTGGTTTCCAGTGTATCTTTCAACGTATTCACTTTCACCGACAAATTAGTAATCACGTTGTCTATGATTTGATATTCATTCTTCGTATCCAGAGGCAATTGCTGATTGCCGAAAAACTGCCGTGTGCCTTGAATGATCGTTTTAAGCGGATTGTAAATTCTAATTGTGAAAAAGTTCGAGACGATGAGTCCGATAACGATCGCGATCAAACAGATTAAAATCAATGTGTTTCGAATCGGCGTCGTACTTTTATAAAATTCGTCAACAGGCGTATGATTAATCAGCTTCCATTGGACACCAGGAATGTTCATATAAGAAACTAACGTTTTAGCGTTATTGCTTTGATAAATAAAGTTCTCTGATTCTAGTGGCGAATCCTTAATTATATCGATGAATTCATAATGATTGAAGTTGCTGAACAGCAAAGAAGTATCGCTATGCGACAGCAATTGTCCTTGATCATTGAGCAAATAAAACTGGCCCTTCTCATAGGGAGCAATGGACTGAATAATGCGATGAAAGGCGCTTTCCTTCAAGTGAAACGCGATATAGCCTTTACTATTCGCTTTATTGGGATAAGAGCTTACAAAGGTTACGATATTAGAAACATTGGAATCGGAATGAATGTTGGTGGCCATTTTACGCGCTTCGATCCACGTCGATCTTTGATGCGATTGTCTCGCGATGTGGAGCCAGCTTAAGTCGATGGTCACCTCTTCCTGTAAGTAAGTAATGCCGGAGGAAGAAGAGATCAACACATCGAGATCGCTGTAATAGATACCAATGGAATCGAACAGGTCTGCATTGTAATTGACTAATGTATTCAACTGCTGATATACGGCATTAATGGTAGGGTGATTTCCTTCTAACGGGTAGTCGAATAGAAATAGGGACGGACTGTTCTGCCAACTATCGGCAACCAGTTCAAAGTAGGCAGCCTCCACTTTATCAATAATGTTGTCTTCGATGGTTTGCTTCAGATGAGACAAGATATGATCATTTACTTTTTCGACCTGTTTATTAAATTTGGAGGAGAAATAAAGATATGAGGTGAATCCAACGAAAATGATCGTAATCAAAATTAATATGCCGTACGAAAAAATGAGTTTATGAAAAACGGTATTAAACTTATGGAAACGTCTCATGATCGTCACCTCCAGGATGAATGGAACCACTGCTCTACACATGCAACAAACATTATATCATGTGGTCGCCCTTTGTTGTAATCGCTTCCAATCAAATGACGATCTTTTATACTTTTGTGAAATGTTTATATGCGCATCATTGCGGTGCATGCGGGAAGTTTCAATGATTGGATATCTTTCATATAGATTAATGGCTTCGTTTGTTGCATGGTGGAATTACGGAAGCGAAAGGAAGGGAAGGGAGAGAACATCATGGTTCAACCCACAGGGAAAAGCGCACAAAGCATCCATCGAAAGAAAGGGATTCTTCACGAGTATGTCAAGCAGAAGTATTTAGTGTTATTGTTTGTTCCCGCCATTATGTACTACATTGTGTTTCATTATGTTCCCATGTACGGTTTACTTATTGCTTTTAAAGACTATAGCTTTAGTCGCGGCATTTGGGGCAGCGATTGGGTCGGTTTTGCACACTTTCGAGATTTGTTTTCATTAGGAAGCTTCTGGGAAGTGTTTCGCAATACGCTGATTATCAGTACGTATAAGCTTGTGTTTGGATTTCCTGCGCCGATTATGTTATCGCTGCTTTTGAATGAAGTGAGAGTGATGTTTTTTAAGAGAGTTGTGCAAACAGTCAGCTATATGCCGCATTTCTTGTCCTGGGTCGTAATTGCCGGTTTATTCACTCAATTTCTATCTCCGTCGATCGGGCCGATCAATATTATTTTGCAATCGTTAGGGATGCAGCCCATTTATTTTTTGGCGGATTCCAACTGGTTTCGCTCCATTGTAGTCGCAACGGATATATGGAAAGAGATTGGATGGGGCACAATTATATATTTGGCGGCATTAAGCGGCATCAATCCAGAAATCTATGAAGCATCGACTGTTGATGGGGCGAATCGTTTTCATAATATCTTCTATATTACATTGCCATCACTAGCTCCTGTTATTACCATTATGTTTATTTTCGCAGTTGGACGAATCGTAAATGATGATTTCGATCAAATTTTCAATATGTACAACGCCGCAGTGTATAACGTTGGAGATGTATTGAGCACGTATACGTACCGACGAGGCTTAATTGAGATGGAATACAGCTTTGCAACTGCCGTGGGGTTATTTAAGAACGTCATTGCATTTACGCTTATTGTCATCACTAACGCTGTAAGCAAGAAAGTGAATGATTATGGATTATGGTAGATTGGCCACTCTAGAGAAAGGCGGGCATCCTGCATGCATGCAAAAATCAAATCGTCAAAAATGGATATCGTGTTCGATAGCATTAATTATATATTTTTAACCATTCTATGCTTGTCGATGGTCTATCCTTTTCTGTTTCTATTATCTCATTCCTTAAGCCCTGTTGAGGTCTCGTTGACGCAAATAAGCATTATTCCGTCTAAAATTACACTGTCCAACTATGCGCAAGTGCTCAGCAATGAGTTTATTGCGTACGGTTTTCTCAATACAGTGGCTCGTACAATAATCGGCACGCTGCTAACGGTGCTGGCGAGTATTTTCACAGCCTACCCGCTTGCCAAGAAAACATTTCCTAATCGCGGTTTTTGGACAGCGTTCATCGTCTTCACGATGTTTTTCTCAGGCGGTTTAATACCCACTTATTTTCTCGTCAATAACTTGCAGCTGATGAACACCATGTGGGCTCTCCTATTGCCGGGCTTAATTCTGACGTTTCAAATGATTATCGCACGCAACTTCTTTATGTCCATACCTGAAAGTCTGGAAGAATCAGCAAAAATTGATGGGGCGAATGAAATCCGAATTTTGTTCAGCATCATCATTCCCATATCCATGCCCATTATTGCCACACTTAGTTTATGGACAGCGGTTCATCATTGGAATGCCTGGTTCGATAGTATGATCTATATAACCGACTCCAAGCTTCAAGTTCTGCAGGTTGTATTGCGAAGAATTGTGCTGGAAGGGACCGTTGAAATGATGGAGATGGGCGGAGATGAAGATCTGGCGGTGAATCCGGAGACCATTAAGGCAACGGCCATTATGGTAGCGACACTGCCTATTATTCTCGTGTACCCGTTCGTGCAGAAGTATTTTGTGAAAGGCATTATGATTGGTTCACTCAAAGGCTAAATAGCACAGTCCAGTCTATAGCTATCGACGCTGGAACGTCGTCCAATGTGTAGATCAACGTTTCTATAACGTTTATCTTATATAAAAAAAACGGGAGGTTAGTAGATTGATGAAAAACAAAAGAAAATCATGGATGATAGCCCTGGCAATTATCTTCGTATTCACCATGGCGCTATCCGGTTGCTCAGGCTCTAACAACGGCGGCAACAATGCTCCGGCAAGCACGGAGCCGGCTAATAACGCTGCCACAGCAAAGCCGACGGATGCAGCAGAAGGGGATAAAACGAAACCGGACCCCAACAAAAAGTATCACATTTCATTTGCCCGTTCCCATGTCGTTCCTCCGGATAAAGACGGAGAGCTGCTCAAGTACTTTGGCGAGAAATTCAATGTGGAGTTCGATTCGTGGAATATTGAATCAAGCAAGTGGCATGAGATATTAAACCTGAAATTTGCGTCGCGCGAAATACCGGATTATATGGATGTGAAAGGATTTGAAACGCTGCAAAAGTATGTGAAACAGGATCTGCTCGCTGAAATTCCGGTAGATATGCTGAAAGAGTATGCTCCGTTTATTTATGAGGAATTTCTAGAAGCGGCCATACCGAATGCGTTGAAATACGGAACGATTGACGGGAAAGTGTATGGCATTCCAATTCCGAACCAGGTTCGTTATCGTAAACCAACGGTATGGCGCGGCGATTGGCTAACGAACGTAGGCATTGACAAAGCTCCAGAGACGTTCGCCGAGTTCGAAGAAGCGATGTATAAATTTGCGAATGAAGATCCCAATCAATCGGGCAAAAAGGACACGTACGGTTTGTCGCAAACCGGCATGCAGGCGGTGTATGGCGCATTCGGTTACTTGCCTCTCATCTGGCAAGAGAAGGACGGCAACCTGGTCTATGGTTCTGTACAGCCTGAAATGAAAGAGGCGCTCGCAACATTAAGCAAATGGTATAAAGACGGTGTGCTTGATCCAGAGTTTATTACGGGAGAAAATCAGGGCGGGTATTATGCCTTCTCCCACGCATTTATGAACAATAGAATTGGATTCACTAGCCTTGGCGATTATTATCATTGGAAGCCGCTGACCTATGAAGGAGACTCCAAGTCGGAGGTTTATCTTGAATTGCAGAAGGTAAATCCGCAAGCGTTGGAAACGCTCATTCATGGCGTTCCGCCAAAAGGTGAAAATGGTGCGATGGGTGTTCCGGCGCCTAATGAAGTGAATGGCAATTTTATTGGCTTTGGCAAGCATCTGGAGAATGAGCCGGATAAACTGGCGAAAATTCTGCAAATATTAAACGCACAAAGTGAAGATTACGAGGATTATATTACTAGTATTTTCGGAATCAAAGGAAAGCATTGGGACTACGATCCGAATAACGGTTTCCCAGGATTTATTAATGGCAATGATTCCAAAACTGTTGCACAGATGGGTCTGGTAAGCGGACTGGAAGCGCGAATCTGGACCATTAAGCGCGCGCAGCCAAGAATTGATTGGGCACGTGACAATCATTTTGATGTTGGCGGTATTTCCAACGCATTGCTATCACCATTGCCTTCAGACGGTAAATATAAAGAAGAATTAAAGAAAATTGAGGAAGAAGCATTTATTCATATTATTTCTGGCGATAAGCCTGTCGATTATTTTGATGAGTTTGTTGAGAAATGGAAAAAAGCGGGCGGTTCACAGCTGGAGAAGGAAGCGAACGAATGGTATCAGAGCATTAACTAAACATCATGCAGGCAGGTGCAGCCCTTACCCATTGGCGATAAAGGCTGCACTTGCCTATAAGTTCCGGACATGCAGGATAGGCGAAAAGGAGAGAACAGATGTCCAGACAACCATTTGCACAGCCTGGCTCAAGGCTTGTCCTCTATGTGAATTGGGATGGATTTGCCTATGAATGGTACAGACTTGTCAACACCTCTTATGGAGGCACGCCCCACATCAATGCGCTTTTGCAGGACGGAGTGCTTTTCACCAATGCTAGTACAGGGGTTCCTGCAATAACCGGAGCGATGCAGCAATGCTTGGCATCTGGCGCTTGGCCTGTGGACACGGGCAATTGCTATCGCTACTATCATGCTGAGAATAATGTAGTCATGCAATTTGCCAGGGAAAATAAATTGGAAAATATTGTGGAAGCCGCAGTGAGACATAAGGTTCGTGTGGCTGGAGTAAACGCATGGTATTTCGAAAACAGGGGCTTGTTTGAAGGGAATGAACAACAGCCGTATCTAAGGACGGAAAGTATGCCCAGCAATTTCGGTCAACGTGTGGATGAATTAATAAAAGTCATTCATGGAGAGCCCGTTCGTATGGGAGACAAGCACATCATTTTCGATGACATTCCCCAATTTCTATCTATATATGCGGACGATATCGATACGGTTGCTCATAATGGCAGAGTCACTTACGACGGACTGAAGGTGGCGGGGAATATTCAGGAATGGTATGACAACATCGCGCAAACGATTATGCGTATGGATCAGGATTTGGGTCGCTTGGTGGCTGCTTTGAGAAGAACAGGCAGGTATGAGCACAGTAGTATTGTTCTAACGACAGATCATGGCATGATTCATTATGGAGCGCATTCCAAAGAGCAGCATCATGAAGCCGAGCCAGGCGCATTGACCAGCTTATATGATATGACAGCATGTATAGCCAACGTTGGACTGCGGCACATCGGAAGAAAGTTTGCGATCGAGATTCTTCCTGCAGGGGGAATGCAGGCTAAGAGTGATACGGACATTGTCATTGTTCCGATCATGCTGCAGGCGCAGATAACCTTTCTCCATCCTGCTTGCCATCCTGCTATTCCGGATATCATTGAGCAGATAAAAAGCAAATGGTATTATGGCACACATCTGACGAGTGACCAGCTCATGAAGGCGGGATTGCCGTCTACTTATGCAGACTTGGTCATCTCCTCCTGTCCGCCTTATCACTTCATCCCGGATCCCCATGGCTGCTATGCCGTTGGCGGAAATCACGCATCTCTGGATCCTCAGGTCAAACATATCTTTACAATGCTGTCAGGTGCGAATATCGCCAAAGGCGTCGTCTGCGACAAACCTATATCCATCATAGATATAGCTCCGACACTGGCCAGGCTGCTTGGGTTCGAAGGTCCTCAACATGCAACAGGCACGGCGTTGGATGATGGATTGCAAAACCATATGCAAGGTCCGCAGCTGACAATCACAACAACAGAAGACACGATATACACAACTGTGGCGACGGTGTCGGGGAAAGCGTCATCAGGCGCCACCATTACAATTAATGGGGAGCACAAGGGTGATGTGGATGAGAGCGGTTCATTCGCCTATACCATCAACTGTGCAGCTGGAGTAAACAGGGTGTTAATAGAAGCTGCTTATGGCGGAAGAACAAGTCGAAGAACGATATATATGACGGTGAAAGATGAAATGCAATCAACCTAATAAACAACTACGCTGGAGGAGATTAAGAACATGTTATTGTATATGATTCGTCACGCCGATCCGGATTATGAGCAGGGGACGATTACTCCGGAAGGCCATCTGGAAGCGGCGGCTTTGGCGGATATGCTAGAGGAGCAAGGGCTGGACCATATCTATACCTCTCCATTGGGACGTGCGGTTCATACGATGGAATATACGACACAGCGATTACATAAAGAGTATGAGTTCTTGGATTGGACTGAAGAAATTACAGGCATGTACCAGGATATTGAAGGAATCGGGACGGTTGCGCCATTCAATGTGCCAGGGGAATTTATAGTGAATCAGGAGCCCTTCCCAACCCATGACAATTGGTTCGAGAACAAATATTTTCATCAGAATGAACCGTTGATGGAGAAGATCGCGCAAATCAAGCAAGGCTCAGATCAATTGCTGGAGAAGCACGGCTACAAGAGGGAGGGAGGGCGCTATCGTTGCCTGAGACCGAACAAGGATAAAATCGCCGTGTTCTGTCATGGAGGACTAGGCGTGACTTGGCTTGCCCACTTGCTGCAAATTCCGATCTCGATCGCATGGTCCTCTTTCTGGCTAGCTCCAAGCTCAGTTACCACGGTGCTTATGGACCAGCGGACGGAGCAGTGGGCGGTTCCGCGCTGCATCGAGCTGGGAGCCACCTCGCATCTGCATAAAGCGGCATTGCCAGTGAAATTTAGAGGTCTGCCTACGATCTAATAAAGGAAGTTAATAAAGGTATGAAGGGAGATTTGAATCGATGAATATTGTTCGGAGACCGTTGTTCGCATTATGTATTGTTTTGTCACTAGTAGTAGGAAGTGTCGCCGTACCTTTCGGAGAAGCAGGCAAAGGTTCGGTCAAAGCGGAAGGGCTAGGTTCCCCCTCGAAGGTTGTCCATATTACATGGGATGGCTTCTACAATGGATTATACGATTCAGCCAAAGAGAAAGGTGTTGCGACACCGAATCTGGACCTGCTGGTAAACTCGGGAATGAGACTGACGAATCATGCAACGACTGTGCCTAGCGTAGAGGCTGCTAAATATTCCGCCTTAACAGGCGCGTATCCTAGAACGACAGGCAATACGTATAAGCACTTCGATGGCAATGCGGTCGTCGGCTTGGATAGCAAGGTCAACCTTGCTCAGACGATCACACAAGCGATGCAAAATCACAAGACGGCGCTTGTCATTGATGAAAGCGCTGTAAGCACAGAGGAAGCGAGTACGTATACCTACCTGTCCAGCACGAAGAAGTTCGCGGATAGCTCGACATTGGCTGTACAGCAGCTTGCTACGGTTGGTCAGCCCGACTATTTGAACATTTATGCGAATGATCTGTACATGCATAAACGGAGTGGGGCTATCGCGGATCGCGCAGCTTATGTAGATGAGCTGCTTGCCATCTTGCAGCAATTAGATGCTGGATTAGGCGCTGTAATGGAAGCGGTTACTCTTCATGGCGATGCTGAGAATACGACTTATGTTCTAAGCTCGCATAGCGGAGATGCGGTGACAGAGAGTAAGAAAATCGCCGATATTCATCAAGCGCTGACGGCAGGCGGCTTTACATTTAAAGAAGTAAGCTCTGGCAATGCAGCTGGAGATCATGAACTCGTCCTCATTAAAAACTATGAGGCCAAATATTTGCAGGTTCGCTACAACACGCTGGATCCCAATGCAGTAGATGAGCTGATTGCATTAATCAGAAATGAAAGCTATGTCGAGGATGTGCTTGTGAGAAGCGACTTGGATGCGCTGGGCGTTCATCCCATGTTCGCGGATCTAATCATTATTCCGAAGAGCGGCTTTAGCTTCTGCCCGGCTAGCGTAGGGGTGAGCAGACCGGATGCGTTCGAGGATTCGGCGAGACATGTATTCGGTGTGGTCGCAGGACCGAGAATGGAAGCGATGAATAAAGCAGGTCGAGTGACAACGGAAACGAGCATTGTAGATTTGGCGCCAACGATTGCAGATGTCATGGGCATTGCTGTGCCGGCGCAAGCTGAAGGCAAGAGCTTGTTAACGCTCGAAGTCGAGGACGGCTATGTGTTATATGTGAACTGGGACGGCTTCGCTTATGATTGGTATGAGCTCGCTAATTCACCCGGATATGAAGGGACTCCGCACATAAATGCGTTGCTGCAGAACGGGGTGCTCTTCACCAATGCTCGCACAGGGATTCCATCGATTACGGGATCTATGATGCAGGCAGTCGCATCAGGCGCGTGGCCTGTCGATACAGGGAATAGTTACCGCTATTATGATAGCGATCTCAATCAAGTCATTCAATATGGAAGAGAAAACGTATTGGAGAACATCGCTGAAGCGGCTGCTATACGCAACATCAGCATGGCAGGCGTCAATGCATGGTATTTTGAGAACCGCGGATTATTCGAAGGCAATGAAGCGCAGCCCTATATTGCAGCCGGCGGCCTGGGAGGCTTCACACAGCGTGTCGATGAAATGATCAAGGTCATCCAAGGCGAGCCAGTTCAAACGGGAGGGAAGACAATCACCTTCCCCGAGGTTCCGAGATTTCTCAGCATTTACGGCGATGAAATCGATGGAGTAGGCCATAATGAAAAGGATATCCGAGATGTATCCGTTGTATCGGAATCACGGGAGCAATTGTTGCTGAGTGTCGCTAACACCGTCATTCATATGGATCGTGAGCTGGGACGATTAGTGCAGGCATTGAAAGATAGAGGAATCTATGAGAAAACGACCATATTCCTGACAACAGATCATGGCATGAGTCTTCTTGGGGCCGATGACGCTGCTAGTGCTGCGACGAGCCCAACTGCGACAAGCAGTCTGCCCGAACTGGAGAGGACGATCGCTAATGTAGGACAATCCTACCGTGGTGAAGCGTTTAAGGTTGAGACGGTCTACCAGGAAGGCAGAGGCGCTCAGCCCGATACAGAGATCGTCATTACGTCTGCCGGGCTGCAAGCGCAAGTGAAGTTTTTAATTCCATTGGAAGAGGCGGTTAGGGATCAGATTGTTGAACATGTGATGGCAACCGAATTTTATGGCGCCCACTTATCGCATGATGAATTGATAAAACGAGGCGCGCCATCCCATTTCGCGGATTTATTAATCTCGCCCAAACCTCCATATAACTTTAAAACAGGGGATCCCGATCGTATTCGTATCGCAAGAGGTCAGCATGATTCACTTGATGATTCCTCACAACGTATTTTCACGATGATCTCAGGTCAAGCGGTTAGGAAGGGCATCGTGTATAATCAGCAGATTTCCAATATTGATATTGTGCCTACAATGGCCAGAGTGATGGGCTTCGATGGACCATCGGGAGCGACAGGAATCGTACTTGACGACATCCTCATAGAGAGGCTGCAGGGTCCTGTCTTATCGCTGGCTCAGCCTGCAACCGGGGATGTCACTGTTGCTGACAGTACGTATGTCATACAAGGGATAACAGAGCCTCGAGCGACCGTTAAGATCAATAAAACAGCTGTTGGAAGAGCAGATGAATGGGGACAATTCGCCATTCCACACCCACTTATGCCTGGAATTAATCGTGTCATTGTAGAAGCCGAGTCGCAGGGCAAAGAAACGCGAAAAGTGCTGTTCATCACTTACTTGGTGCCAAGAGAAGCGTTGACGAACAGTATGGAAGAAGCATTCATGCTTCATGAAGAAGCGGAAGAAGGCAATGAGGACGGGCAGTATAAACCGGGCTCGAAGGAGCCTCTGAGACAAGCGATTCGGAAGGCAACCTTCGTAGCGGAAGATAACGAGGCTACGAGCGAGCAAATAGCAGCGGCGCTGTCGGAGCTTCATGAAGCAATTGCAGCTTTCCAGTTAGGAAAAAGAATGGGCGCTATTCATTTGTTCGGCGAAATCATACTGGACGGCGCAGACAAGGCCGGCACAACAGTGGTCATTGCGAATGCGGATCATAGCGTCGTCTATACCACAACCTATGGGGAAGCAGCGACAGATACAGCTCTGGGCCGCAAAGGAATCGTCGATGTGTTGGATGCCTATAACAACGTGCTGGACGATCGTCTCACGTATTCCTTTGATGTCCCGCAAGGAACGTATACCATCTCGATCACTAGCGGCTCGAAGTCAGCAGTGAAAGTAATAGAAGCAACATCCGGAACGGTCGGTGAATTGCCTTGGGGTACCTATACGCTTGTGAAGGCAACAGATATCACGCTTCGGACTACCAATCCTCATACTGGCGATGGGGTCTACGAGATTAGCGACGGGCAATTGACCAGACAAGGCGGAGTGAAAGCGAAGGTAACGATTCAGAGAAGCGGAGCAGCGAGCGAGGATACAGAAGCTGCAGTCGTATTGTTCCAACTGCTCAAAGGAACCACACCGGCAGGGATCATTGCTGTAGAGAAGTCTATCGAAGCGGAAGAGCAGATAACGGCACACTTTAATGTAGCAGGTGCCGACTATAAGGTGAAGGTCTATGTGGTGGATAGCTATAACGGCAGCTTGACCGATGTAGGTTATCATCTGGCCGATCCCAGTACGCTGGAATAAGAGTAAGGAAGAAGGAGTGATGGCATAATGAAGCTTCGCTTGCCTATTTTGTTCATTGCCGCTATGCTGCTACTTCTGCCAAGTGTGGCGGGAGCTGATTCACAGCATGTTACACTGGATCCTGTTCCGAATAAGCAAAGGGGCGACACGGTCGAAATAAGCGGCAGTACTTCGTATGATGAAGTTATTATTAAAGTGATACAGCCAGACCAGACGGTATTATTGTTCGAAATGGCAGACGCACGGGAAGGGAAGTTCCATATTGCCTTCACGTTGCCGACTGACGCGACAGCGGGACCATACAATATCGCAGCTGGAAAAGGTACCGATGTGGCGAACGCTTCCTTCCAAGTGATCGTTCATCCTGCTCCCGTTATTCCTCCTGTGGGCAACGCTCCGGAGCAATCGCAAGCGGGACAATGTACCGTTAGCGATGATCGTATCATTAATGCTGACCGATTGAAGCAAGCCTTGGAGAAATGCAAGTCAACTCATCTCGTAATAGAGCTGTCGGATGAAGCCATGCTGGATGACATCATCCTTCCTTGGCATGCGCTAGCCAGCAAACAGTTGGATCAGCCTGATGGGATTATCACGATCAAAACGCCGGGCTTTTCAGTAGACTTGCCGATTGCGCTTGCGTCTTTCGTTGGTGCTGGTGATGCTGTGCCTAGTGACGCAAGCATTGTATTTCAAAGGAAACCTGTTGATCAAGCGATGCTGGAAGAGATAGACCGTAAAGCTGATGAGGAAGGATTAACGCTGATTAGCCCCGTTGTACCATTCGGCATCTATATCGATACCATGGGGGAGCGAAGCGAGCTCAATCATTTCGGAGACACGTATATGACGAGAACATTTGTCGTCGACCATGCATTAGACGCTTCTCTTGCGACCGTGTTCATGTACAATCCTGCAACGGGGACATTCGCATTCGTTCCAGCCTTGTTCACGGTTGAGAATGGGAGAACAACGATTGCAATGCAGCACAATGCGAATGGCGTTTATGTTGTAGTGTCTTCACGGAAGTCCTTCGGGGATCTGAATGGACATTGGGGACGACAAGCCATAGAATGGCTAGCGTCCAAAGGAATTGTTAGCGGGGTATCACAGACACAATTCAACCCCGATGGTGAAATTACTCGCGCTGAATTCGCGGCGCTACTGGTCCGATCTCTGGGATTACAGGAAGAGATAAAACAAACAACCTTCGCTGATGTTGGTTCAAATGAGTGGTATACAGGCGTTATCGGAGCCGCGGTTTCCTCTGGCTTAATCAATGGCTATAAGGATGGCACATTTCGGCCGGACGCATCCATTAGTCGAGAGCAGATGGCGACGATGATCACCAGAGCGCTTGCATTCGCAGGCCAACCTGCGCCAAGCGCAGATCCACACTCTCTGTCACAGTTCAAAGATGGATCAGAGATTAGCTCATGGGCGGCATCTTCGGTTGCTGGAGCACTCCAAATAGGTCTTGTGACGGGCATGGGAGATGGAAGCTTCGATCCGGCCGGTGAAGCCAGCAGAGCGCAGGCAGCTACTATGCTGCTAAGGATGTTGAGATTTGCGGAGTTTATGAATTAAGTATGTTATGCTGTGAAATAGAGTAAAGGAGGCGTTTACGCCTCCTTTATTCTATCATCCTTTCAGTTATCCCAGGGACCACTGCACGATTTGAAATTTGGCACTGGCTACTAGAGCGTCTTTCGCTTCGTTAGTGATATGATTGTGCATGGCCACATTTTCCACATGGTTTATAAATTTCGTCATGAAGGAAATCGCTTGTGAACTGGAGCCTTTTTGAAGGTGATGCTGCGCTTGATTTAAAGTGTTATCAAGTTGAACCGCCAGCGGGTCAACAACATCTCCCGAGGACATATAGTACTCCCATGCCGCTTCTACATTCAGATTCTCATACTGGTACACCCATGTTCCGGCAGAGGTTCCAATATACACGTGAGGCAAGGTCGGATGGAATGCCAGTTTCCATATATCCGCTGCGCCAGAAGGGAGGCCGGGAACGGAGCTCCATGTCACTCCTCCATCAAAGCTTTGAAACAAGCCTGCCCCGACCCCTCTTTTAATGTTGTAACCACCTGCTACATAATGGTTCAAGCGATTAGGGTTTTGAGCAATATCAAATATTTGTAATCCCCCGTCAACGTTGCGCTGAAGACCGTTTTCCTCCCCGATATAGGAATAGGATGATCCATCAAATCGGTATATTCCGTCATCACTTGCTACCCAAAATCGATTAGGGTATTCAGGATTTTCATCCGGCACTACCTTGCGGATCGGAGTCGAATTGGACATGCCCATGATATCAGGTGCAGTTAAGGTCCAGGTGATTCCTCCATCAGTGGAGTGATACAATTGATACGTCATTTTTTGGGTAATGGCATCTGTCCCCCGATCTATGGCCCATACATAGTCTCCATTGAATGGGGACACCGCCACTACGCTCTTGGTTCGCTGAGTCCACGTTGCCCCGCCATCTGAGCTGTAACGAGAACCTGCATAGATGATGTCCGGTTGCTGAGGATGATATTGAATCAGCTTCGTTGACGCTCCTTCGGTTCCGGGAATATGTTGAAATGTCTTTCCATAGTCCCAGCTTTCCGCAAGAATGGTATTGGCGTTCCAATCGCCAATGTTTATCCATAAATGCCCCGGATTCTCCGGGTCTCGAGTGATGCTGTGAACTGTGGTAGCCCCGCCAAATCTCATCACTTTCGGATCGATGATATCTTCAAACATCGGAAATACATCCTGCTTGCCCGGATTCACCGATGCAGCGATTCCTCTGTCAATGACTGCTATATATATGTTCTGGCTATCCGCTGGATCGAATAAAAAGTCGCTTGCCCGGAATCCCGAATAACCGGAATTCGCATAATGAAAAGATGTTCCTCCGTCAGTGGATTTAAACATGACCATATTCAGTGAAGTCCATACGAGATTGGGATCCGTTGGGTGAACAACGATTCCTTCGGCAGAATAACCTGTAATTTCTTTTGTAAAACCAACGGAATTGTCCAAAACAAGTTTATTCCAGGTTTGCCCTAGATCATCGCTGTACCTAACGTTATAAGCTACCTTATCCATGACGAGAAATAATCGCGGATGATTCCCTGTAACTGGAGAAGGGCCAAACAGCACCTTAATAAATTGCTTCCCGTCCGGCACACCAGAAGGCCGTGGCAGCTTCTGCCACTCCACTCCTGAGTTATAACTGATGTAGGCCTCGTCGCCAGCAGCTAATACCCAATTGCTCGCATTCAACGGATTCACGGCAATGCCATACGCCTGATAGAAGCTTTCCCCGTTTATCGTATGAGTTGGAAGATTGTGATTGAACGACTCCCATGTCTCCCCATGATCATTGCTAACCATAACGCCATTTTCTTCCGTTGCGGCAATAATTCTTCCTATCGCAGCATCGACATGCAAGTCTCCGATTCGCAATCCAGACAGGCCGACGTAAGTCCAGGTGTCCCCATCATCCAACGATCTGAATAGTCCTCCCCCGTGCGAGGCGACAAATATCTCTCTAGTCCCGTTAACCATTCCACCGAATTGAATGAGGTTACCGCTTCTGTAGCGGTGATAAGGCAATTCCAGCACATGTTGCCAGGAGGCTCCTCTATCCGTCGTTTTCCATATTCCTTGATATACACTCGGGAATTTCAGATCGACTGGTTTTCCCGCTGTAGCAGCCACGAACGCCAAGTCTCCATTATCCGGTGAAATCGCGAGATCCACTGTTCCTGGCAATTTGAGGCCATTATTGCTCATTTGATACGAAAGTCCGCCGTCTTTACTTGCCCATACGCCGGTTGTATCCGAACTGATCATAAGATGCTGCTCATCGTTCGCATCAACATCCATTGCCCATACTTGTTGCGCGCCTTCGCCACCTTTAACCCCTGACTCGATCGCGGCCGGCGGAGTCATGTGAAGCTGCACAAGCCATGGCGTGTAACGGGTTGTCGTTAGTGCATCATTTGTTTCCGGTATGGTCCGGAATGTAATGGAAGCAGGCTGCGGAAGAGGAACTCCTCGCATATTTGTTACCTCTGCATTCACGTTAACCATGTATGATGTCGAATAAGATAGCTTTTCGGGAACGCTCATCGTAAAACTTGTAGGAGTGCTTGAAAACTCATGATAAGAGACTTCTTCTCCTGTACTCATATTGATGAGGTTAATCGTGGAAGAGTTCAACGTGCTTTGATCCATCACACTGTCAAAAACGACCGTAATTTCCGGAAGTTCCACCGTCACATATTCCGAATGATTTGCTGGTGTACTGGCAGCAATAGAAGGGGGGATTTCTAAAAACTCCAGCACAGGTTGATTACTATTGTTATTGCGGGTATGGAATCTCACTGCTTTGTTAGCAGAAGTATCATCCCTTACAGCTAACGTGACTGTCCCATCCCCATTTATTTCATTCTTTACGAATTCGCTGACGTTAAAGCTGATCCACTGGTTAACAGTATCAACGCTCGCGCTGGAAATCTTGTCACCGAGCACAGGCTTATTATTCCAGTTCAGTCCTGTCTCTGACCAAGAGTCATCACTTACCGCATACACACTTACAGCCAGCGGAGGCTCATTCGGCGTAATATCCGAGACATATAGCTTGAGTACGACATTGTCGATATTGTTGGGATCGAGTTGGCTGACATCAAACTTGAAAAAAGCGTATTTGTCCGATTCACTGCCTCCCGCATCTCTAATAATCGCAGTGCCGGATAAGCCAAAGTTTCGATCCGGCATAATACCGTCTACATAATTGTCTGCAATCGCCATAAGCGCGCTTGAAGGAGTTGGTTGCGCTTTTACTTTGCCAGACATACCTGTGTTAGTGTTCATCGATACCGTCAACAGAGCACATACAAATAGAATGCTAATTTTTTTAAACATCTTGCCCCTCCAATGTAAGGAATATAAAGATTATTTGATACCGCTTTCAATATACACTTTCATTAACCTCATCCTGCTTTATTTATTGTGTACCCCCTTTCTCTGGGTATTGAACTTCTTTCAATGGGTGAAGCGCCATGCCTGTTGCAATCGCATAGCAATCATAATTGCATTGTATACTTTGATTCATCCGCTTATCCATGTCATATAAGGGGATAACATGGAGAATGACGATTGAAAAAAACGGTCGACTAACTAATCATTCTCTATCACAGCTTCAACTCACAGCAATTGACAAATCAACTACTACGTGATACTTTATAGCAGTAATAAGTAATACTTGTTACTGGTCTTACAGAATAGAGAAGGGTGATTGTGCTGGAAAACTTAACGGAAATGCTCAAAGGCGTGCTTGAGGGCTGTGTGCTAGAAATGATAAGTCGCAAAGAAACCTACGGCTATGAAATTACGCGACAGTTGAACGCTCTCGGCTTCACAGATGTAGTAGATGGAACGGTCTACACGATTCTGGTACGGCTTGAAAAAAACAAGCTGGTGGAGACGACCAAGAAGCCTTCCGACATGGGGCCGCCGCGAAAGTTTTTTACACTCAACGACGCGGGACGTGAGGAGCTGCAGAGGTTCTGGGAAAAATGGGAGTTCATATCGACAAAAATGAACGAGTTAAAGGAGCGAAGCAAATGAACTTTTGGGAAAAGATCACAGGCAACGACATGACGAAAGAAGTTAAAGCTTTTGAATCGCGCGCCCAAAAGCTGCCGGCCGATTATCAAGCGGCATGGAAAGAAATAGGCACTAATGTTTGGCAGTACTCCGATTTCACCGGTCGGAATCTCATGCCGATTTTGGACGGTGTGCTTGGCCTGTTGGAACAATCGGCGGCGGACGGTCAGAACGTCAAAGAAGTGTTGGGTGACGATATTAATGGCTTCTGTTCGGCGCTGGTCGGAGCAGAAGGAGCAAAGTCGGTTCGCGACAAATGGCGTGAGCAACTGAACCATAATATTGCCAAAAAAATAGGCAAATAGGAGGGTACTATGAGCATACGAGATATCATCGAAGGCAAAAAAAAGTGGCGAACATTAGTGGCGCGTGTCAAAGCGCTGCCGCAGGATTATCAGTTGGTTTACAAGGAGATCCAAAAATATCTCTTTAAGGTCGGCCCTGTTGAGATAGTCGAGGATGTGGGGTTACTGGAAGGAATTGTCGAGCTTTTTGAAGAGGGCGCGAGTATGGGGAAAGGCGTGCTTGAAGTGACTGGAAGCGACGTAGCGGCTTTTTGCGACGAATTAATCAAAAATTCATAGCGGCTGTTATTGCTGGCTGCTGGGCGGTCGAGACGGCAGAGTCGTTGCCGGTCCGGGAGGCTAATTTCTAATTAATGAGGCGGACAGGGAAGAACGAACCAAAAACTTACCCAGCCTTCTTCGCTGCGAACACCGTAAGGCAGCGTCCAGAGCTCGTAAAGGCTTTAATTGTTATCGAGCCGGTTGGCTCGCCGACCGACAAGACCGATCTGGAGCAGCATTTTGTCGATGTCCCTTATCTTGCCGTATATGGCGATTATATAGAAAGCAGAGGTCAAACGGGGCGGTATGAGTCTTGCATAGAAACCGCGAAAGTGTTGAACGAGCTTGGCGGATATGGAGAAGTGATGACTCTGACTGATCTCGGCTATAAAGGGAATACCCATCTTATGATGCAAGATACGAACAAATCCGACATTGCGAAGCTTATTATGGAATGGATACAGTTACATGTAAAGGTTTAGAATCAAGGGGGCCGTCCCGTCCTGACCGAAGCTTGTGCAAGCAGCATAGAATCCGGCTCAGTGGATCGGCATTGGGGCGCAAGCCGAAGAATGGTTGTTTTCAAATTTGTAATTTGTATGTTATACTTTTCTTTTAAATTTTTTATGAGTATTAATTTTCATATTAAAATATAGGAGTGGTTATTTGAGAAAGCATAAATCCATGTCGTTTGACGAATTGTTGAAGGATTTACAAGGTCATAACAAAGTCGAGGAAGATCCGAATGTTATTCCTTTGGACCGATTATTTACGGATGAGTTTATGGTCAAGCATTCCCGCTCTACGAATTTTGCGGAATTTTTAGAGAAGGGAAACTTTCAAGTAAAGTCTTACGAGGATGTCAAAAACATCCCGGAAGAACTGTTCGACCGCCATTTAGACAGAGAGACGGATTTTACGAATTGGCAATGCATGCTTGATGCGGCGAAAACGGAATATGCCGCAATGAAGGCAAAATAGGTTGTGCATCTCCCTTACAGAAGGAAGTGGAGTCATTGAATCTGGAAGCCGTTATGCAAGAGCTTGAAGCGCTCGGCAAGGAACGAACCAAGAAAATATACATGTCCAATGGCGCGCACGAACCGCTTTTTGGCGTAGCTACAGGCGCCATGAAGCCAATGTCCAAGATCATCAAGAGGAATCAACCGTTAGCCGACCAGCTTTATAACACAGGGAACTATGATGCCATGTACTTTGCGGGGGTTATCGCAGATCCTGGGGTCATGACTGAAGCGGACTTCGAGCGCTGGATGGATGGGGCATATTTCTATATGCTGTCCGATTATGTTGTTGCTGTAACATTGGCTGAGACAGATATTGCCCAGGAAGTTGCAGATAAGTGGATAGCCAGCGGAGAAGAACTGAGAATGTCGGCGGGCTGGAGCTGTTATTGCTGGTTGCTGGGCAGTCGCCCGGACAGCGAGTTTTCCGAAAGTAAACTGGCCGATATGCTTAAAGGCGTGGAAAATACGATTCACGACTCTCCCGAACGAACGAAATACGCGATGAACAACTTTATATACACGGTGGCCACATCCTACACGCCTCTTCACGAACGGGCAGTCGAGACGGCACAGGAAGTCGGTCCGGTAGAAGTTCAGAAGGATAAGAAAAAAAGCAAGCTCCTGAACGCAACCGAAAATATTCAAAAGGCATTGGATCGCGGCCAGCTCGGTTTCAAGCGAAACTATGTAAGGTGCTAAGCGAGCGGGTAATTCGAAAGTCATGTAATCTCGTCTTAGAAGCTGAATCAATAGCTCGCAGACAGGGTACAGCCCCCTACTATGTCTTGGAGCTGTGCCCTTTTGTCACGAATGGAATATCTTGTTTCGTATGCGGCAAGTTGTCGATTAATTTTACATATTAGATGATAAAAACTCAGATAGTTGATGTTCATGCTTATCAAGCATAATCTGTTCCACCTTGATGCCTTGCTCACGCAATACTTTAATGTTTTGTACGAGGAATTCATCACTACCGACAACATAGAACAGCCCATCCTTGTCCTCAGCAAGATTCTTCACTTCTTCATAGTATTCCGTACGATTATCAACAAACTGAGCTGTAAAGTTTTTATCAGGTGTGGTTTTGAAAAGATCGGTAAACAAGAAGTGTTTTGATGAATCGATGTTTAAGGAATGCATTTGATTGACGCTGTCAGTACGTTTAAAGTAATCAAGTGCAAGAGGTCTAAAAGTTGCCAGGCCAACACCCGATGACAACAAGTAAACATTTTTCCCTGCTCTTTTCAGCGGTACATTAGAATGCGTTTTAAATATGGCAACTTCCCTGCCTATTTTAAGATTTCTCAAAATGGTTTTGAACTCAGAGCATTGTTCTTTAATACGTGTGGTAATTCCAATCGCGTCCTCATGTGGTAAAGTGGAAATGGACATATGGCGAATGAGGCTGCGATTTGGTTGATCTCCGGCATTAAAACCCTCCAATGCGAAATGAGTATGAGAGCCTTCTTCCCATGTGAAATTTTGCGGACAGTCCAGCAAATATGTTTTAATTTCAGGTGTTTCTTCAATAATTCTTTTTATTTTAATCCAATAAATTTGCATGATTCAATCTCCTCCGGATTCATTGTATATGAAGCTAATAAATCGCGATTGGCCCATAAGGACCATCCATAATTTCTATTTTGGTTTCGAAAATATCTGTTAAAACTTGTGGGTTCATAATCTCTTCTACTGTTCCAAAAGCGGCAATCTGTCCATTCTTCATCGCACAAATTCGATCCGAATATTTGGCTGCAAAATTGATATCATGCATAACTGTCAGTATAGTTCTTCCAAAGTCAGTAGCCACATGCCTTAAATATTCCATCATTTGGACAGAACGAGCAATATCAAGATTGTTTAGTGGCTCATCCAAAAGTACATACTCAGTCTCTTGGCACAAAACCATTGCCACATACGCCCTTTGTCGTTGTCCGCCTGAAAGCTCATCCAAATACCTATTTTCCAGATCAGTCAAATCTAGAAAATCGATATATTTAGAAATAATAGCTTCATCTTCTTTCGTTAATCTCCCCTTTGAATAAGGAAAACGTCCAAATCCAGCTAGTTGTCTGACCGTAAGCCTCGTTACAAAATGATTTTCTTGTCGCAAAATAGTCAATATTTTCGCTAAATCTTCTGATTTAGATGAAGAAACATCCATATTGGCCACACGAATGTGACCTTCATCCATATTCAGAAGTCTGCCAATCATCAAAAGTGTCGTGGATTTTCCAGCGCCATTGGGTCCAATTAAAGAAGTGAAACCAGCTTTTGGAATTTCAATATCCAAAGGACCTATTTTCACCTCGTCCGTATACAACTTTCTGGCATTATTAATTTTTATCATAGCGACCTCTTCCTTAAAATCACAATTAAAAATATGATTCCACCAAACAGTTCGATAATAACGGATACTACAGCTTGAGAATGAAATACGTGATACATTAAAAAGTACGCACTCGTTAGTATACAGAAGCCTATTGCAAGAGCCATCGGGAAAATATATCTGTGATCGTAAGTCGGCGCCGCTTGATAACTCAAAGTTGCAATTAAAAACCCGTAGAAAGTAAGCGGTCCAATTAACGACGTTGAAATGGCCATTAAAACAGCTACTAATATAAGCGTATAAATGATACTAGGTTGATATTTAACGCCAAATGAAGTAGCGACATCTTTGCCAAGTGACACTACATTCAATTTCTTAGAGTTAACCAAAAGCAATAAACCTATAATGATGACCATTGGAATGACGATGGGAAAATAATCGGAATCCGCATTGTTGACAGAACCAAACAATCTTGCCTGCAAAAGATCAAACTCAGATGGCGCAAGAAGTCTTCTCATAAAAGTGGAGACGGAATTCAGCCCTGTTCCAATGATAATGCCAACCAAAAGCATAAGTTGTAGATTTCCATACTTTCCAGACAGCAACCATCCGTATAAGATCAAACTCATTAAAACCATGATGATCACTTGAAAAAGATAAGAACCAATACCGCTAAAACTGATCAATGCACTAGCGCCAAAGAAAAACAATGTACTGGTATGAATGGTGGAGTACAGGGATTCAAAACCTAAAAGAGAAGGCGTTATAATCCTATTATTCGTAATCGATTGAAAAGCAACGGTCGACAAACTGTGACATATTGCCGCAATAATCATAGCAACAATAGCTTCCAAACGTCTTGTAACAACTGGGATAAAAGATGGTGAATCTACTGGAATCGGATTGTTGTAAACTAAAAGTCCGTAAGAAGAAAGGAGGCCTAAAACGATGAATAGGCTTAGCAAAATCCAATAACGCGTTTCCTCTTTCTTTGAACGAAAAGCTCTAGCTGATCTATTTTGATTATGAAGGCTACTACCGATTGCGACATTATTATGTGTATAATCCAATGCGTTCATCGCAGCCTCCTTGATTTTCTTTGTCTCAATAAAATTAGAATGAAAACGACTGCTCCCACTGTTCCAAGTATTAAAGAGACAGGCACTTCAAAAGGCATAATAATGGTTCGGGAAATGATGTCACATAGAGTGATCGTCCCCATGCCGATTACACATACCCAAGGCAAATTGCTTCTAAGATCATCACCTCTAAACATGGAAACAATATTGGGGACAATTAAACCTAGAAAAGGCAAGTTCCCAATAACAGCTGCAACAATTCCAACGGCAACAGCAATAAGACCATTAGCTAACAGAATGAGCCTGTTGTAATTAACGCCCAGATTCGTCGCAACATCTTCTCCTAGTCCGGCTAAAGTCAGTCTACTTGCATACATAAAAATTAAAATAGTCACTATAATAATGATCCATAAATATTCGTATCTTCCTACTTGAACAGCGGAAAAAGATCCCACGAACCAACCTTCAATAATTTGCGTCATTTGAAAAAAGAGTCCCATAAAGGTGGAAACGGCAGAAATGACTGCTCCAAGCATCAGCCCAATGATCGGAACAATTAAAGACGACCGGAGTTTTACTTTTCTTAAAAATAAAAAGAATACCATCGTTCCTATAAAAGAAAAAAGGATAGCACCAGTCATTCTTAGAACTAAAGAAGGTGCAGGAAATAATAAATAAACAGCAAGAAGTCCCAAGCCTGCCCATTCCATTGTTCCTGTTGTAGTAGGTTCTACTAAACGATTCTGTGTAATAAGCTGCATGACGAGTCCTGACATGGCCATGGCAGCTCCAGTAAGCATGAGTGCAACGGTTCTTGGAACACGAGTGATAAAAAACATATCCCGTCCATCTTCTTGTCCCCATATGTCATAAACTCCAGTAAACAGCGAAATTATTCCTAAAATACTAACGACTATAATGACTAGTATAAAAGGTTTTGTCCATAATTTATTTTTCTTATAGAGCTGGAGTTGAGAATTGTTCTCAACTCCAGCGGTTGCATTTTTGGGCACTATGTTGTACTCCTTTACTCTACTTCGCTAAGGATGTAGCAATGCTTTCAAATAATTCTAAAAAAGTTTGAATCGATTCATTTAAGTACGTGTCGGCAGGTGCATAAACAATCTGTCCTTTTGTAACAGCCGTTATGTTCTGTAGAGCAGGGGCGTTATCGATAACATCCTGAGCAGGGACTTTTTCAGTGATGCCGGATATAGGTGCGTCACGGTCCAGTACGAAAATCCAGTCAGGATTACTTTGTGCAATAGCTTCCACAGAAATTTCATCGCCTTGATCATGAGTAGAAGAATCGTCAACACCTAATGACGGAGTCCATCCGAAAATATCATACAATGGTCCCCAAACACGTCCAGTGTGAGGAGCTGAGAAGCCGATATTTCCACCGGAAACGATAACACTCATCACTTTATCCGTGCCATTGTATGCAGACTTGGCTTTTTCGATCGCTTGATCAAAGTCAGCCACCAATTGTTTGGCTTCTACGTTTTTATCAAAAATCTGTCCCAAAGTTATGGTCGTTTCTTTAAGTCCATTGACCAAATTTTCTCCAGGAGAAGCAGCTTCCTTAGATACGTCAACATTAAGATCAATAACGGCTGCATTTGGTACCAGCTTCTTGATGTCTTCATAATAATTAGTGAACCTTTGACCAACAATGACAAGTTCAGGGTTTACAGCTGCTATAATTTCAAGATTCGGTTCAGCATGATTCCCGATATTTTGAACGGATTCGTCAGTTACATAGGTTGAATCCGAAGTCATTACAGTCTTTGGAACAGCAGCTACCTTAACTCCCCAGCTAGCTAAAGTTTCAAACGTTCTATTGTCCAAGGCAACTATATTTTTGGGATTTACAGGAACAACAACCGTTCCATGCGCATCAGTAACTTCAACCGTTGCAGGTGGAGTTGGTTCATCAGCTTCCCCTTCATTCCCATTATTGCCAGCTATATTGCCTGAATTATTGCAAGCTGCCAACACCAACACTAAAATTGCCATAAAAATAGTTAATTTCAACCGTTTCATTTCTCGTACCCTCTCCCTTTAACTGATAATGATTATCGATACCAATTACCTGATAAAGTATATCAGGTCAAAAATAAAAAATCAACCCTCAATGACTCACCCAGGATTGGCGTTAACGTCTATTTACAAAACAAGGAGAAGGAGCAAGCGTAAGAGAGCAAGCGGCGGAATTTATGTGGAGAGACAGATATTGCAGCGTATTGGACCCGTATCAAATGGTCGATCATGATGCGGGTCGAGGATTGATAATTCGGAGGAAAACAACTATCGCAGAGTAGCGGAATGAAGTAAGAGCCAGACACTATAGAATGGGAAAGAGGAGAGTCGCCCTGAGCGGGGAGGCTCTCCTTGCTTGCATGCGATTGGAGACATGAAGATGATCATAGATGCGATGGGAGTATACCTTTACGCTGCCAAGGACACATTCATCTGATGGGCTATCTCCTGAATGAAGCAGATAAGCTCGGGTTCGTTTCTTTCTCTCGGGAAGAAGCTTCTCACACTTCAAAACGAAGCGCCATCTGCTCCAACTGCTCCGCCAATTCACTTAGCGAGCGACTAGAGGCGGCAATCTCCTTCATTGAAGCAAGCTGGTTTTGCATAACGTCGGCTACTTGCCTGGATTGTCCGAAGGAACGCTCAGCGATAACCGACAACTCTCCCACAGATGCCGCAATCTGCTGAGAGCCGGCCGACATCTCCTCCGTCGAGGCGGACACTTCTTGAAGCTGATGGGCAATTTTCACATTTGCCTTCAGGATCTCTTCAAAGGATAGACCGGCTTGTTCCATCACTTGCATGCCGTTCTCTACTTCCTTCGTGCCTTCATCCATCACGGATACGGCGAGTTTGCTGCCGCGCTGAATTTGGGTTAATATTTCCGCCACCTGTTCTGAAGCGGATTTGGTTTGATCCGCCAGTTTGCGGATTTCCTGTGCGACAACCGCGAACCCTTTCCCGTTCTCTCCCGCACGTGCCGCTTCAATACTAGCGTTTAATGCAAGCAGATTCGTTTGCTGCGTAATGTCGGCTATCGTTGTTACAATCTCGGATATTTGGGTAGAATGCTCGTTGAGTTCTTCAATCGTCTCTTTCGAGCGGCTGGCAGTATCGCCAATCGTGCGCATCTGTGCAATGGCTCGATCGATTCTCTCGAACCCTTGCTTCGCCTGCCTCTCCGCATCGACGGACAATTCAGCGACTGTCCCGGTCGTTTCTGCGACACGCTGAATTGCTTGTGCCATCTCTTCCATAGCGCGGGCTGTTTCAGTTGTGCTTTGTGACTGCTGCTCCGCCCCATTCGATATTTGCTGAATCGTGCTTGCGACGAGATTGGTAGAACTCGTATTTTCGTCCGCTGCGCTGGACAATTGCTCTGCCGAGGTAGCCACTGTTAGCGAAGCGTTCTGTACATTGCCAATTAGCGAGGCCAACTTGCTCCTCATTTGTTCGAACGCTTCGGACAATAAGCCAAACTCATCGTTGCCTGAAGAAGTAACAGGTCGGCTTAGATCTCCTGCGGCGATCATACGGCTGACGTTAACCAACTTGCGGATAGGAACTAATATCGCGCGAACAAGTCCATAGACAATCGCCAAACCTAATATAACAATTACACCGATTGACCATAGCTGCGACACGATCATGCTGCGAGTAGAAGTTTTGATCTCCGTAACAGCTTGAGTGATTTCCTCGATTTGTGACTGGCGAAGCGCATCGACTTTCGTGTTAATATCTACGGCCGTTTTATCGAATTCCCTCATGGTCTTGTTGCCTGCTGCCGTTCCGCCGGTTAAGTAATCGTCGGCCATTTTTTTGCCCATGTCATAATAAGCGCGGAAAGATTGTCGAATCTCTTCCAGATGCTCTTGATCAGCCGGGTTGATTGCCTCAAATTGATTGAGGTCCGTCTCAAAACGATTCGCGTGTTGCTCTGCTTCAGCAAGAGCTGCGTTGTCGAGAGTAGCGCCAACGTCTGTCAGAAACTGCTGAACCTGAACGACGGCCAGCTTCATATCGCTGGCTAATAAAGCGGATTGAAGCTTTCTCGATTCGACTTGTTCTACATTATCGAGCCCTTTGTTGGTATTTACATATTGAATCACAAATACAGTCATCATTACTGCAAAAATCAAACCGAACCCGATAAGAAGCTTGTTGCGAATTTTCATGTATGCCATCCTCCGTGATGTTGTAGCTTTATATCCTTATATGATGATAAAACAAACAATGACGTCAAAACGCTACCTATCAGCCAGAGGAGACGAGGAAGGCTTTCCTAATAAATAACCCTGAGCAAGTGAAACTTGTCGGGACTTGCAATAAGCAAGCTCCTCAGGACGTTCCATTCCTTCGGCTAACACCGTCGCTCCGAACGATTGCGCGCAAGTAATAATGTCACTAATCAGTTTTTGTTTATTATTATCTTGATCACAATAGCTGACTAAATCACGGTCTATCTTCACGTAATCAGGCTTTAGCTCTGCCAATACCTCCAAAGTGGAATAGCCTGCTCCTACATCATCGAGAGCTACTTGAATGCCGTGTTCCTGGTACACCTTAAATATGTTTTTTAAATGCGCGATATCAGATATTTTTTCAGTTTCCACAACCTCGAATACAAAATCGCTAGGATCCAGCTGAAAACGGTCAATGGCATGAAACGTATGACTTAAGCAATGGTTGGGGTTATAGATCGATGATGGTAAAAAGTTGATAAATCGTTTAATTCCCTTCTTGAGTACTAAGGCACTGGTTTCAATCGCCGAAATTCTGGCTGATCGATCAAGAAAAGAATGAAGGCCGCATTGTTGGGCAACCTCAAACAATTGATAGGGCTTAAAAGGGGGGTGCCCCTCAGCAGGGCGCAATAAAAACTCATACGCTACAATTTGCATGTTGTTGATATCAACGATCGGTTGCATATGACTTGCGAATTGATTATCGGAAATAATACGAACTAGATCGTAATGTTTCACGCGGGAGGCAATTGTCGCCAGTTGAAAACGCGATGATGGATGAACGGAGTCGCTTTCATCTTCGAATTCAATCTGTATTTCTGTTTGAACTTCCGAACTCAATTGTTCGATCAATAAATGCAAATATTCGAGCAGCTGCTCTCTGGATGTATAATGTAACGGAAGCTTGAGAGAATCTGAGCTTTCGGCAAGCCATTGATTTTGCATGAAAATCTTGTTCAGTTGCAGTTGAGAAGTCAGACTGCGGGTTATGATCCATATAATTCCTTTATCTTGAATAGGCAAGACTTTGTCACAGCTTTGACATTTCATCGTAACACCCCAATATTCGCCATTTTATATGAAAGAATAAGACAATTGTAACATAAAGAAACCGGAACAATAAGGAGTTTTGACGGTTAATGGTTGCTGTAGAAGGTAAATCGTAAGTTGTGTCGAAATATGTCAGTTATAACAAGAAGAATCTCGTTTTGTATGTATGAGAGGATGTCATTATGGAAAATGGAATCAGTAGAGCCATTTTGGATTCCCTTCGTGATCAGCTATGTTTAATAGACCCATCTGGAAAAATTATATTTGTGAATCAAGCGTGGATAAACGCTGCTCTGAACAATGGCGGAGATTTGGAAAGTTGTGGAATAGGCGCAAACTATTTGGAGGTTTGCAAAGAGGAAGAGGAGATTCATACGGGAATCTCCTCGGTTTTATCGAGGGAAAGCGATTACTTTGCTAATGAATACCCCTGTCATACTCCCGACACGCAAAGATGGTTTTATATGCAAGTTGCTCCATTGTATACGAACGATCAGGGAATGAAAGGCGCCGTTATTTGGCATGTCGACATTACCGAGAAGAAGCTATTGGAAAATAAACTGAAAATGTATGCCGTGACAGATCCCTTAACATCGTTATACAATCGGAGATTTTTTGACCAAAAGCTGAAGAAAGAGATGCTCCGCGCCAAGCGTCGTAAGCGACTTATGTCGATTCTTTTAGTTGATATTGATCATTTCAAAGAAATTAATGATACCTTTGGTCATTCGATCGGAGATCATGCCTTAAGAGAATTATCATTTCTAATGCTTGAAGTAACAAAAGAATGTGGTATTTGCGCCCGTTTGGGAGGGGATGAATTTGCCATCCTCTTGCCTGAACGCAATGCGTCCGATCTGTCTATTATTGCGGAGACATTGCTTAACCGAATTCGAAGGCTAACGATTAGAGCAGGCAAAGAAACGCTTCACATCAGTGTATCTATTGGGGGGACAAGCTTCAAGGGAGACATGAACAAAAAGCAAGTGGTGGAGACAGCGGACGAAGCATTGTATACCGCCAAGCGCAGGGGCAAAAATCAAGTCGTTATCGTTGACCTTAATTCATAAACTGCTCATAATTAGAGAGATGTCAGTTGACCCCTTAAATCCCTTTACAATAACTTGACATATTATTGTATAGGGATTTATACTAACTAATACTTTGATCATTAAAATTTTCAATTGTTAAACTAACTACGGGAGAGGGGCGAGTTTATTGAATGAGAAGCTTTTCTCACAGTTCGAGATGTCATTCTGGCAATTATCCAGAAATATGGGCTATGTATGGAATGAGATATTCGAGAAGCGACTTCCGGGATCACAGTCTTACATTCTTTATGTGCTGGAACAAGGCGGTCCCAAGAGAATGTCTGAATTAGCTGATTCCATTTGTCTGACGCCAGGCGCGGTTACGGTGGCTTCCGATAAGTTAATGAATCAAGGGTTTATCGAACGAATAAGAGATGAGGCAGACCGTAGAATCGTTCATGTGAAAATAACAGAAAAAGGCGAGGAAGCGCTAAAAGAAATGCGAAGCGAAGGAAAAGACGTAATGAGACAGGTATTCTATCATTTGTCCGAACCGGAATTAGAGTGTTTGGTAGACGTCTTTGAGGAAGCGAATCATAATCTGAAAAGAATCAGGAAAGGAAATGTTTGAATGACCCATCTGACTGAAAAGAAAAAAGTTACGATTATGATTGCGATTATGGTGGCTATGTTTTTCTCTGCTATCAACCAAACAATAATTGGTGTTGCTATGCCAAGAATTATCGCGAAGCTTGGCGGTATGGACTATTACACCTGGGTGATCACCATTTATTTGCTGACAATGGCTGTGGCAACCATTCTCGTCGGTAAGCTTTCCGATATCTATGGACGGAAGCCATTTATTCTTGCAGGAGTTGGTTTGTTTATGGCGGGAGCATTTTTGTCCGGTTTCTCTACTACTATTTTTGGGCTTATTATTTTTAGAGCCATTACCGGCTTTGGCGCCGGTATCATAATGTCAACGGCCTTTACAGCTATAGGCGATTTGTATATGCATAACAGAATTGAAAGTGAAGACACCTATACTTCCTTTATCTTTATTTAAGAATGGCATTGTGACATTTTCTAATCTAGCGGGTTTCTTCCTTGGCGCTGGAATGATGGGCGTTATGATTTATGCTCCATTCTTCATTCAAGGCGTCTATGGACTCTCTCCAAGTATATCGGGATATATTATGATGCCTATGTCCATTGCGATGGTATTCGCCACGGCTTTTGCCGGACAGTTCATGACTAAAACGGGTAAATATAAAGGATTAGCTGTTGCAGGGTTAGTTGTCATGACCACAGGTGCTATTCTGCTTCACTTTATCGCACCGGATACTCCTGTATATCTCCTCATTATTTATTTATGTATTGTTGGAATAGGACTGGGAGTGAGCATGCCTGTGTTCTCGCTCATTGCGCAAAATGCGGTCTCATTAAGTCAATTAGGTGTAGCTTCCGCCTCATCGCAGCTGTTCCGTTCCTTAGGGAGTACAATGGGCATCGGAGTGCTAGGCTCCATCATGAGCTCGCGCATGGCAGCAAAAATGACAGAAAGGTTTGCGGGGGGAACAGCCAGCGGACAGTCAGCTCTGAGTGGTGAACAAGCCGAGCAGCTGGGCGAACTGATGAGTCCGCAAATTCTGCTGGATCAACCGCATCTGCAGGAAGTATTAAATGGCATGCCTAAAGACTTGCAGCAAGTGGCAGAACAAACGGTGACAAGCGTAAGAATGGTGTTTAGCGAAGCGTTAACAACTGTTTTTTTGGCATGTGCCATTATAGTCATGGCAGCCATCCTCTTTACCTTATTTATTCGGGTTATACCGCTTGTATCAGCAAGTGACAAAGCCAAGGGCGCTCATGGAAAAAGCTAATGAGAAAATGAAATTGCGCTTTCGGAATAGGAACGAACCAATTGGAAACCATATCCTTGTGTCATTTGATAATGGATAAGGGAAACGGCGTGATGGCATGACGAAGAAATTGGGCGAATACAACCAAAAACGGAATTTCCATAAAACGTTGGAGCCGGAAGGGAAATTAGCAGCTTCGGAAGAAGGCTTGAAATTCGTCGTCCAACATCATATGGCGAGAAGAGAACACTACGACTTGCGTCTGGAGTGGGAGGGCGTTCTTCTAAGCTGGGCGGTGCCTAAGGGCCCCTCCTATAATCCTCATGACAGACGGCTGGCCGTCATGGTGGAGGATCACCCGCTGGACTACAGAAACTTCGAAGGAACAATACCCAAGGGACAATACGGCGGCGGCGTGGTCATGCTGTGGGATGAAGGCATCTGGGAACCATATGGTGACGTGGAGAAAGGGCTTCTGAAAGGCGAACTGAAGTTTGTGTTGAGAGGGAAGCGGCTTCGGGGGAAGTGGGTATTGATCCGCTGGCAAGCGAAATCCGGCGATGAGAAGGATAACTGGTTGCTCATGAAGGAAAGGGACGAGTATGTTCAAACGGATGACGGGATATCGGGATTCCGAACGAGTATCAGAACCGGACGCACCATGGTGGAGATCGAAGTGGGGGAAGAGGAGAAATTCGCAAGAAATCCCTTCAGCAAAGTCGAAGCGCAGCTAGCCAAATCCGTTCAAGCGATACCCAGGGGCGACGATTGGTTATACGAGATGAAATATGACGGTTATAGAATGATTGCGTTCGTGGAGGGCAACGATGTTCGGCTGTTAACCAGGAACGGCAATGATTATGCCAAGCGGTTCTATGACATTGCCTCCGCTCTCGTTGACCTTGCAGCCGGAAGGGCGATGGTGCTGGATGGCGAAGTTGCCATTACGGATGAGTCGGGCAAGACGGACTTTCAAGCTCTGCAGAACTATTTCAAAAATCCAAAAGCTCGGAATCTGACCTATATCGTCTTCGATCTGCTTGCGCTGGATGGTGAAGACCTTCGGGGGAAACCACTAACGGACAGGAAAGAACGGCTTGAGGCGTTGCTGCAAAATGCTCCGGGCAACCTTTATTATAGCCGTCATATTAGAGGAAGAGGGAAAGAAAGCTTCGCTGCAGCCTGCGAAGCGAGCATGGAGGGGATAATCGGTAAAAAGGCGGATTCCGCCTATAGCGGCACGAGGACCGGTGATTGGATCAAACTGAAATGCGATCGAAGGCAAGAATTCGTCATCGGAGGATATGCTCTGTCCGACAAAAAAACGAACGGAATAAGCTCTCTGCTCCTTGGCGTCTATGAAGATGGGGAATTGGTCTACGCCGGACGTGTCGGTACAGGGATTGGCGAGGCTGACAGGAAGCTGCTTGAGAAGAAATTCGAGAAATTAAAGAGAAAGACTCCGCCTTTTAAAGTTGCTCCCAAGTCTAGACCGAAAGAAAAGCTTACCTGGCTTGAGCCTGAGGTGGTGGCGGAAATCAAGTTCGCCGAATGGACGAAGGAGCATCAGTTAAGGCAAGCCAGCTTCAAAGGATTAAGAACGGATAAAAAAGCGAGCGAAGTGAAAAAGGAAGTAGAGGTGGAGATCATTCAGCCTGAATCTCCCGCCGCAGAAGAGGAGAGGAAAGTAGTCGCCATCTCTAACAGCATAGTCATCGAAGGCATTCCGATTACGAACCCGGACAAGGTGCTGTTCGTTGACCCTGACATTACAAAAGAAGACGTGATCCGGTATTATGCCAAGGTCGCGGGACATATGCTGCCTTATGCAAGTCGCAGAATTCTCACGCTTGTACGATGTCCCAAGGGAATATCGCAGACTTGCTTCTATAAGAAGCATCCCGGACCTGACAACAAGGGAATTGTCACTATACCGATTACGACTGGCAGTGGGAAGAGGGAAGACTACTTCTATATCGAGAATTCGTCGGGGTTTATAGCGGAAGCGCAAATGGGCACGCTGGAATTTCATATATGGGGGAGCCGCATCGACGAGCTGGAAAAGCCCGATATGATGGTATTCGATCTCGACCCGGATGAAGGAATGGACCTTGACAGAGTGCGACAGGGGGCGAGGGATATGAAGAGCGTACTTGACGAGCTCTCTCTGCGTACCTACCTTAAGACGAGCGGGGGTAAAGGCTATCATGTCGTTGTCCCTTTCCAACCGGCGATGAGCTGGGATCAGTTCCATGACTTTGCCAGGAGGGTTGCTGGGGTGATGGAGCAGAAGTGGCCTGACCGTTACACCAGCAATGTGAGAAAGGCTAATCGCGCCGGCAAAATATTCATTGACTGGATTCGCAACGGCAGAGGCGCGACAAGCATCGCCCCCTATTCCATAAGAGCGAGAAAAGGAGGCAAGGTATCTATGCCTATCTCATGGGACGAACTGGACACGGTTGCTCCCGACGGCATCAGCATGGCGGATGCGCTTTTGAGAATCGGTGGCAGCGCGGATCCTTGGCAAGATTTTTTTCGTGATCGCTAATTCATCATAGCTTTGAAAACCAGACCTCGGGAGGGCTTAGTCCTTGACCGAGGTCTATTCTGTATGCTCCCGCCTTGCGGTATAGTTCTATTGAACAATCCAGTTGGGGGGAAATACCATGACGAAATCAGTGCTGGAGCTTCGCGATGTGACCAAATCGATCGGCAGTCGCAAGCTCGTTGACCAGCTGTCCTTCGAGGTCCAGGCAGGGGAAGTATTCGGCTTCCTGGGACCGAACGGGGCAGGCAAGACAACGACCATTCGAATGATCGTCGGATTGATTGCAATGAGCAAGGGGGAAATTAGCATTAAAGGGGTCTCCTTGCGCAAGCAATTCGAACTGGCGATGACCCATGTCGGGGCCATTGTTGAAAATCCGGAAATGTATAAGTTCATGTCGGGTTACGATAATCTCGTTCACTTCGCAAGACGCCACAACGGCGTAACGAAGCAACGAATCGACGAGGTCGTGCAACTGCTCGGCCTGCAGAATCGGATTCACGAGAAGGTGAAGCGATACTCGCTCGGCATGCGCCAGCGACTGGGCGTAGCGCAAGCGATCCTCCATCGTCCGTCGCTGTTAATTCTCGACGAGCCGACGAACGGACTGGACCCCGCGGGCATCCGCGAGCTGCGTGATTATCTGCGCATGCTGGCGAAGGAAGAGGGGCTCGCTGTCATCGTATCATCACACTTGCTATCCGAGATGGAGCTGATGTGTGATCGAATCGCCATCATTCAGAGCGGGAAGCTGATGGACGTTCGATCGCTGCATGAAGCGCGCGGTCAGGCGCAGAGTAAGATCCTGCTGGAAGTGAAGGACGCGTCTGCCGTCCAGCTTCTGCTCACCCAGACCTATGAGAAGATGCCGATCGCGATCCATGGAGGACAGCTGGAGCTTGCCGCGGAGGCCGCCCGCATCCCCGATATCGTGAAGCTGCTCGTTCAGTCAGGTGTAGACGTCATGGGCATCCATGCCGTTCGGCAAACCTTGGAAGAGCAATTCCTTGAAGTGACAGGAGGCGAGATGATTGTCTAATTTCATAGGACTAATTCGGAACGAAAATATGAAAATCTACCGCAGGCCGAGGACATGGGTGTTGATTGCGTTGCTGCTGATGGCTGTCGCGCTCATGAGCGGCGTGATGAAATGGGAGGAGAATCGAACCGATCAGACCGGCTGGGAGCAGCGTGTAAGCAGCTACGTTGAAGGGCTGCAGCAATATTTGGCGGAGCAGGGGGAGGTTGGCGAGGAAGAGAGGTCCATGCTGGAGAACGAGATCACGCTGAACCAATATTATTTGGAGCACGAAATCAATCCCTTCGCGTTGACGCACTGGGAATACGTACAAAATTCAGCCGGATTGATCATTCTGGTCACACTGCTCACGGTCATTATCGCAGCCGATATGGTTGCGGCGGAATTCACATGGGGAACGATCAAGCTGCTGTTAGTCGGTCCTGCATCGCGAACGAAAATACTGTTGAGCAAATATGCGGTGACCTTAACGTTCGCATTGACACTGCTCTTGCTCTGCTTCGCTTCCGCATACTTGGCGGGCGGCATCCTGGAAGGCTTCGCGTCAAGCAGCGAGCCGCGAATAGCAGTTGATGCCAGCGGCATCGTGCAAGAGGGCTCCATGCTGGCGCATGTGCTGCAAACTTACGGCTACTCCGTCGTATCGCTTGTCATGTATGTGACAATGGCCTTCATGATATCAGCCGCGTTCCGGAGTTCTTCGATGGCCATTGCGTTCTCACTTCTGTTCATGCTGCTTGGCACTACGTTGTCTGCTATGCTCAGCAAGTTTGAATGGTCCAAATATTTGCTGTTCTCCAATATTGATCTGACCAACTATCTGGAGGGCGGTACGCCGTTGCGGCCGGAGATGACGCTGTCGTTCTCCATCACCATGCTTCTGTTGTATTATGTAGTCTTCCAAGTAACAGCGTGGCTGCTGTTCACCAAACGCGACGTTGCCGCTTGACCCTTTTTGCATGAACTGAAGTATTGCAACGATAGGAATTGGATGGCTTGTAATAGTGGTATAATAATAGCAATTGATGACGGAAAGGATGGTATGCAGTTATGACAGTCTCGAATAAAACATTGAGAGTTTGTGAAAAAGGTCATCGCTACTATAAAAGCAGCGATTGTCCGACCTGTCCGGTCTGCGAACAGGATAGGAAGCCAAAATCCGGCTTTCTATCGCAATTGTCCAATCCTGCCCGGCGCGCATTGGAGCATGAAGGCATTGCGACTCTGCAGAAGCTCTCAGAATATACTGAGCGCGACATTCTGCGCTTGCATGGAATAGGTCCCAGTTCAATGCCCAAGCTGCGAGAGGCGCTGCAGTCGCAAGGCTTGTCGTTCCAATCCGCGAATAAAGGCACACCTTGATATAGAACGAAGAGATTCTGTGAGAGTAGGGAGATGGATCGGGTGAAGACGTTGAGCGAATCGGCATCTTTTTTCATCTTGACTACTACGTTGCGTCATAGTGCATAATTCTCGCTATAAGCCATTTAGGAGGAGAAGCTATGAACATACGTACCCTGCGCTCAGATCATATTTATCGAAAGGTTGCACAAGCGCCGCATGAGGAAAAGGTAGAATTATTTAGACAAGAAATGCTGGCCCCCTTTATGAAGAAGTGGGAGATACAGCAAATTCCTTTTAAAGCCGAAGAACCGCAAGGATTTGATGTGATGATGTTGAATAATATCATGAACCTCCCTCCAAACCAGGTTACAGATCAAGTTTCAAAAGAAATAGAACTCATTTCGTCCGACTCTTTTTGGTCAGCATGTGAAGAGGCTATAACGAAAAGCTTGCATGCTTTCCCAGAGCACGGAGTGAAGCTTTCCGTAACCGACTACTTATTCACCATTCAATTAGGGAATCCAGAAAGTCCCTCATTACGGTTAAGCGAAGGGTATAGCGGAGATGGCGGTATTCCAGGGTATATATTCGGTACGCTTGTGCCCAATGCCTATACGATACCTCGAATGAAGGCGGCTTTGGCGCATGAATGCAACCATAATGTCCGGTATCAATTTATTCAGTGGGACCATACCGTCACCTTAGGCGAATTAATCGTTAGTGAGGGATTAGCGGAGAACTTTGCTACTATGATGTATGGGGAAGAATTGCTCGGCCCGTGGGTTGCGAAAACAAATGCAGAAACGCTTAACAAGCGGATTAAACCCGTCATAAAGGAACAACTCCAAATAACTGGATTCCATAAAATTGCGCCGTATCTCTATGGAGACGAAATAGCAATACTTCAAAACTTTGAACCCGTTCATATGCCTTATAGTGCTGGCTACGCCTGCGGTTATTATTTGATCCAGTACTACTTAGAAAAAACAGGGAGATCGATCTTTGAAGCGACAATTACCCCTGCCGAGCACATATTAAATGAAACAAAAGGATTCTGGGATGAAGAAACCATTATTAGCTGTTAAAGATATCGTTCAAATTACAGGCATTACAACTAGAACCTTGCATTATTACGATAAAATCAATTTATTTAAGCCGACTTTCTTTACGGAGAAAGGGTATCGTCTCTACGATCGAAGCAGTTTGGAGAAGCTTCAAACCATTTTGTTTTTGAAGGAAATGGACTTTTCCTTAAAGGAAATTGCAGATATTGTGAAGCTGACTAAACAGGAACAGAAGCAGATATTAAGAAAGCATAGCCAGACTTTACTCTCAAGGAAACAAAAATTAGAAGCCATCATGTCTTCTTTGGATGAATATGTATCGGGGAAGGATATTTACAACTTGCAAATTTTCAATGATTCATCCGTATTGCCAATACAAGAGCAATATGCGAATGAAGCGAGATTCATCTATGGCGAGACTGAGGAATATAAAGCCTTCGAGGGTAAGCTGAAAGAGCTTACGCCTGATGAGCAAGCCAAGCTTTTCTCTGAATTTCAACAACACATGGAAGAGGTATTGGGGAAGATTGCTTCCTGTATGCATCTGCCCCCTTCCTCCGATGACGTACAGCAACTAGTCGCAGAATGGAGAAGGTGCCTTGAGCTTACGATGACCTGTAATGTTGAGCTGTTAGCCTGTATTGCACACACCTATAAAAGCGATTTGCGATTCAAAAATTATATGAACCAATTCACCGATAAAGATTTCGCAGATTATTTATATAGCGCCATCATGCACTATATTGACCGGCTGTCAGGCGACATCGATCCGGCTGGCTGGAATTATACATTGTGAATCTATGAGGAAAGTGTGGTAATGTTATAGCGAGGATTGAGAACATAGGAGGCATACATGTCCTGGAGCAAATTGAAGCAACAGCTGGAGAGCTTTCTCTGTCCTGCGTTAGTTGGAACGTACGAATATCGCTCAACGAGCTATCGTTATGTATCTGACAAAGCAGGGCAATGCTATATTTCGGTAGATAAGAAGAACATCCTTAACATGAGTGATGCCGCGAAATGGATTAGATGGTATGGGACGGAGCTGGAAATAAAAAATGATCCCACCATCCAAGTTCCTGTCACCGATGAAGACCTTGAGCTCGTCAGAGGGGAGATCAAGGGAAATGTTCCGGAGGATCGTCTGGAAGTTATCGCAAGAGGCAGGAAAAAATCCGAACTTGCAAAGAAGCTGTGGTTGGCGCAGTCAGAATTAAGCAAGTCCAATTTCACCGATGTTGCGACTCGTTTTTTATCTACTTCCATAGATGAAAGCATCGAGAGCAATCACATCTTGTTGAATGTTCTTGCGTTGGTGGACAGGCGAGTGGGGAAGAAGCGGATTTTGAACATGAGCGAGAAGATTAAGCTGAAGCATCCCGTCGTACAGTATTTTTATGAGCTGAGGCTCAGTACTTACCGATAATCATCCTGGAAATAAAAAATGCCGCTCCTCCCATGAGGGAAGAACGGCATTTTTTATTTACGGCAGTACGATCACTTGTCCTGGATAAATGAAGCTAGGATGTTTAATGATATCCTTGTTTAAGGCATAGATTTGTTTCCAAAGCGCTCCGTTGTTTAATGTTTTCTTAGCAATACTATAGAGCGTATCTCCCTTTACAATCGTATACGTTTTAACTTCTTCTGTTGTTTCCTGGGACTCGCCATCAGGAGTTGCTTCGGTTGATTCCGATCCTTCCGATCCTTCGGATTGTTCAGCTTGCCATTCTTTTACCGATTTGATAGAGTAGCTGTCCGCACTCGGTTTAACAAGCTCTCCGCCATTAAGCTGCTTTGTAAATAACTCAACAAGCGGTACGGCATATGCAATGTGAGTTTCCTCTTTTACACTAGAGTCCCTCTGTACAGCCTTTTCAAACGTAACATAGCCGTCTTTGCCCAGAGCTGTAAAGGAGTTTGTCGCTACAACATAGGTTTGATTCATGTCGATGGGAGACCATTCGCCTGTTTCTCTATCTTTGACTTCTACGTTATATACACTCTTGACGTCTTCTGGTGCATTCAAGTAAACGTCATATCGCAGATGAGATGCGTAAGGAAATGCGCCTGTTGACTGTGTGATGCCCTGCGAGTAACGGATGGCGTCATCCAGAACGTTGATTACTTCTTCGCCAGTTATTTTAAGAGTAGTCACTGTATTGGAGAACGGCAACATGGTGTAGGCATCCGCCATTGTGAAATCGCCCTGTAAAAAGGTGGACCTTACGCCGCCGGCGTTCTGAATCGCAAGGTCAGCATGCGGCAAGCCGTATAAGAAGGAATCGGCAACAGCTTGTGCTGCAAAGCTTCCGTTTGCATCTTTCGTGTCTATAAAAGGCTTAGGGATCCGCTCATTGGTCAATGTTTCTTTCACAGTGCCGATAACCGTTGCCATTTCAGCCTCTACCGCTTCCCGATAAGGTTCAATGATTTCCTCTACAACAGGATTGATAGTGCCCTCTACCAATACATTGCTTTCTGCAATCGTATCTTTGATTTTGGCCAATGCAGTCTCATCCGCCTCAACCCACTTACTGTCTACATGAATTTGATAAGGGCCGCTAACGGGAGCAATGGGATTCCCTTCTGCGCTGATCACTTCGCCTTTCTGATCGAATTTCAGATCAATTTTGCCCAATACCTTCGCATATTCCCATGCTTGAACAATATAAGTGTCTTTACCGTCTGCGTTTTTAACAATCGTCGGATATTCGCCGCTCACAGGCAAGCCAAGCTCTTTCATTTCACCCGAAGAGTCAAGCAAGTTGTGTGTATCTCCGCCGATGATCAAGTCGATGTCGCTTGTTTCAGCTGCCAGAACCTGATCGAAGTCATAACCCAAGTGGCTCAGCACCAGGATTTTATTGATGCCTTGCTCCTTTACTTCTTCAACGGCAGACTTTACAAATTCGATTTCTTTAATAAAGTCCACATCATCGCTAACAAGAGAGGATTCCTTCGTTTTTTCAATCTTTACAACGCCGATGATCGCAACCTTCTCGCCGTTTACTTCTTTAATCATGTAAGGATTGTTCAGTTTTCCATAGAGCGGCGATTTCTCATTCGGTTTAATATTGCCCGATAGAATCGGGAAGGTTGCCATATCGTACAAGTCGGCAAGACGCTGGTCGCCCTCATCGAACTCATGGTTCCCGACCATGTAAGCATCAGGCTGCAAGGCATTTAACACCTTTATGTCCGTTTCGCCCTTGTAGAGGCTGAAATATAGTGTGCCGTTCACTTCGCCGCTTTGCAAATACAAGGAGTGGTCGTTTTTGTTTTCATTTATTAACGAGGATATGTAAGACATTCCGCCTAACTCCAAGCGCACTTTTTCGCCTTCTTGTGCATCGTCATAATCTAAGCTTACATCGTAAGTTTGACTTTCCAAGTGCGAATGGTGGTCGTTCAAGTGCATGATGGTGAGATCAAAAGATTCGGAGGCAAGTGCAGCTGGGGGGCTGCTTAGAGAAGAAATCAATATTGCTGCTACGCCCAGACCAACCCATTTTCTTTTCAAAATAATTCTCTCCTTTATGTTGGGATAAGTTTTATTATGGGACCGGATTATTATTGAGACATAAAATGCAGATGAATATTATGTAAAATACAACTTGACGTTTGATAGCTTTGCGCTTAATATGATTGTGTATTCATGGGGTATTTGTTGTTTTTTATTGGTTTCTATTGAGGCCTACGCATGTGTTTTAAAGTTTCGAATTTCGAGGAGGAATAGGCTATGAGTGAGAAAGTGCTACTCATCTCGGTAGACGGGATGCGTCCTGACAGCTTGGAAGCGGCGGGGCATTCCTATGTGAAAGAAATGATGACGAAAGGGAGCTATACGCTGCATGGGCAGACCGTTATGCCAAGCGTAACCTTGCCGTGTCATATGTCGATGTTCCACAGCGTCCCGCCGGAGCGTCATGGTATTGTAGATAATGTATATACGCCACAGGTGCGCCCGGTAGCAGGGCTTTGCGAGCAGCTTCGTACCCATCAGAAAGTATGCGCTTTCTTCCACAACTGGTCGGAGCTTCGCGATTTGACGCGTCCCGGCTCGCTAGCTTATAGCTTGTTCGTATCCGGCGATCTCTCTTCTTATGAGGCATCCAATAAGAAGCTCACCGAGCAAGCCATCGACTTCATCAATGGAGTTCAGCCTGATTTTACATTCTTGTATTTGGGACATGTCGATGAAGCGGGCCATAAGTACGGCTGGATGTCGGCCGAATATATTCAGGCTGTCCATGATTCCTGGGTGTGCATCGAACAAGCAGCATGTGCCATACCGGAGGAGTATACGGTTATCGTCACGTCGGATCATGGCGGACACGGGCGTGGACACGGGACGGATATGCCGGAGGATATGACCATTCCATTATTAATAACGGGGCCGACGATTGCTCCCGGGAAGCAGATTGACGCTGCCAGCATTCTCGATATAGCGCCGACTGTCGCCAAGTTGCTCGGCGTACCAAGCAACAAGGACTGGGAGGGCAACTGCCTCGTATAGAAGAGCAGAGTGATTAACGGCAAGGGGCATTATAAATAGGTGCAAAATAAAGGACGCGAAGAAGTGGATAGCTTCTTTGCGTCCTTTCCTGTTTTTCTTTATGGTCAATCCACTCAGGCTAAAGATAGTCCGCTGAATGGTGGCGTGGTCTCGGCCCTTTGCTTCAAAGATAGATTAATCCTGAGGACGAGTTCCGGGCTCCAAGCCTGTGGAAGTTGCTGTCTTGATCAGCCTGACGGCTACATCATTCTGAAGTCGGATCTGGCAAGATAGACGAATTGAGGGATCCTCGATCCCTTTATTGCGGAGTATCGTTGCTTCTGCTTCTCCCATCTCGCCCGCATTCCCAGAGAGCACCTCTACGGCGCATGTCGTGCACCTGGCATTGCCGCCGCATCTGTGCAGAACATCGATTCCGCTATCTTCTAACGCAAGCACTAGTTTCGTGCCTTCAACTGCTGTAATGGCTTCTCTTCCTTCTACTTGAACTGTAGGCATTGGCCATTCCTCCTCAGTTTATTCATGGTTATTTTTGGACCTGCTTATATTAAACCATTATCTTCATCCATAAGTCCAATTTAATCGTTCTTCGTTAAAAAAACTCCGGCCGTATTTCTAAATGCTTCTCCACGCGTATATTATATCAACGGTGGGTATATGTATATCATAGGAACGATGGGACAAAAACTGATTGTAATGAATAAGCTCATGAAAGAAAGGGGTTCTCCTATGAAGCGGATGTATCCGTTGCTTAATTTAATCGGTTATGCGGCGATGGTTATTGTGAATATACTAGCGGAACGGCTGCCGATCGGCGGCAAGACAACGGGAGAGATATCGGCTCAATATCCAGTGCTGGTCACACCTGCAGGTTATGCCTTTGCGATCTGGTCTCTCATTTATTTGCTTTTGCTTCTCTTTGTGTTTTACGGCTTAACGAAGAAGGGAAGGGACAGTTCGTCGATAGCGGCTATCGGCCCTTTATTTTTCTTATCTTGCCTGTCCAATATCACGTGGATATTGTTGTGGCATTATGAGCAATTGACGAGCAGTGTATTTATGATGTTTGCATTGCTGATTTCTTTAATCTTTATATATTCTGGAACGATTCGCAATGAACTCCGAAACTCAGTAGAAAGATGGTTGGTCTCGTTGCCCTTCAGTATATATCTGGGATGGATATGTGTAGCTTCCATTGTCAATGTGGCAGTGGCCTTATCCGCGAACGGTTGGAAGGGGTTCGGATTGTCCGATACCACCTGGGCTGTCCTGATGTTATGCGTAGCAGCTCTGCTTGCTCTGGTACTTGGATTGCGTCATCGGGATGTCGCCATCATGTTGGTGTTCGTATGGGCGCTGGTGGCGATAGGAGTGAAGCAGCAGGCATACCCGGCAGTAGTATGGACTGCATATGCCTGTGCCGGTATTGTTGCGATAGCGGTATTGGGGTTGCTGGTAAGGAGCGTGTCAGCGAAGTTTCGTGGCCGGCAAGGATGATAGGTTGATCCTGATGGGTTTATTGACAAATAACAGCAGGTGTAATCATAATAGGAGTAACAAGGAAGCACCTTCGTAGACACACAATTTGTGTTACTATTGGAGGTGCTTTTCATATGGAGAGGAGCGGATGTTATGGGAATCAATCGTGATGCGCAGAAGAAAACTGCCGATCAAGTGCTGGAACCGCCGGTCACTTATGAGATGTATGCCGAATGGCCGGATGACGGGCAGCGCTATGAGATTGTTGACGGGATTATGGAATTGATGTCGCCGAGGCCGTCTACAACGCATCAAGCTGTTAGCGGAGAATTAGCGTTTATCATCAAGCAAAGCTGCAGAAAGGATTTTCTTGTGTTTCATGCTCCGATCGATGTTGTTCTGAGCGAAACGACGGTCGTCCAGCCGGATATTCTCATGATTCATCGCAGCCGCGAGCATATTGTGACGAAGAGAGGGATTGAAGGCCCGCCGGATTTGGTCATCGAAATTTTATCGCCTAGCTCTCATAAGCGAGACAAGCTCGTTAAGCGAAAGGCTTATGCCGCGCACGGCGTTGCGGAATATTGGATCATTGACACAGAAGCGCGTACGCTGGAGCAATATCAGCTGCTCGAAGGCGGACGTTATGAGCTTAACAATCTGTTTGAATGCAACGACACTGTTACTTCGGATAAGATTCCGTGCATTGGTTTTGTCATTGAAGATATATTTCGGGAAGTGAAGGATTGGGAATAGATGGATCAATCTCGGCTGTGACGGCGAAGGGGATCTCGTCGTGATGGATATTGAAGCGTTCTCTCGCCGTGAGAAGATGTTGAAGCTGCGCGAAGAGTTGTTGGCCGTGCAAGAGGATCGTCTGGCTGGACGTAATGGTGTAGCACTAGATGATTTGGATGCTTACTTGGCTTGAAGCCGCACGCAATACGAAAAACGAATTGATTTCAGCCATGCGTTCATTGACGCTGATGCCAGAGCGATATCCTTTTCTGGATGCAGAGTTTATCCCCCCTAACAAATATCACAACATGCTTGTTGAGAAGTGGTATTTGGTGCTGTATCAGATACAAGACGACATTGTCTATGTGGATGATATTGTGGATTGCAGACAAGATTATCGTTGGTTAGTGAGATAACAACTGCAAGGAGAGAAGACGTTGAATGCATCAACGTCTTCGTTGTTTTCTTAAGGGCATGAAGCCTATGCAGGTTATTTCTTTCCCCGAATATAAGCTTCACCAAGGATTTCTCCCCATTCGTATTGTTCAGGAGAAAGCTCTGCCTGGACATAGGATGAAACTTCGCTTTGCTCCAAATCATACAGAACCTCCAGCTCTCTTGAAAATAAGAGCTTCTCTACCGGGAGAAGGCTTGAAATGTCGGGCTGCGGCTTCGGTTGAAGCTCTGTCGCATGTGTAAGAACCTGCTCCAGTCCTTGAACGTATTCATCCAATGAACGAGCCCCGACTATTTTCACGCCTTTATTCTCAGCATTCATCATAACGATAGTGGGAAAGCCGCGAACGCCAAGCCTTCTCGCAAGTGTGAAGTCTTGCTCCAGGAGATTCTGACTTTGCGGTTGATCAGCTTCCGATAATATCTCCATGCTGTCGAGTCCCAATTGCTTGACGATTTCGCCCAGCACCTGACGTTCTCCAATATTACGGTTAAAGGTGAAGACGGCTTCTCTCGCTCGCCGCAAAAACGTATGAGCCAGCCGCTCATCCTTCTGTTGAATTACTTTAAATACGCGGGAAGCCGGATAAGAGGATTGGATAGGGTTGTCAAGCCATAAGGAGCCGTCAATCGGCATGCGGGAATGCTCGCCGACTTCTCTCCAGTGGCCGGCGACATCCGCCGGCTTGCTTATGCCGTTCTTGGCATCGCCAAAACCATCCCAGCTTTCCAGCAATCCGCCCATCACCGTATGGAATTCGAAGTAATGTCCGTACTGCAGCTGGAATCGCCGCAGCGCGGGTTCAAGCGCCCAGCAATGGGAGCAGATCGGATCGGTAACATAATAAAGCGTCGCCTTTTCGAAGGGGGCTTCAAAATGGATCATTTCCATCGTGTCATTCTCCGCTTCTCCACACAGTCCTGTTTTCAAATCGCACATCATCTGTTTGCTGTTCATTCGTCTATCCTCATTTCGTTGTTCATTGTATAGCGCCTGCTTGATTTCCCTTGGGAATGGTTGAACATGTTCAGTGATTGTATTTATACTAGTTGAAAGGATCAATTTATGTAAGTACGCACATTAAGGATACCTAGTGTCCAATAGGATACTGGGAAGGAGGTAGTCATGGAGGAGTGCTACAAGGAATGTCCAGTGGAATTGGCAGTAAAGTTAATCGGAGGTAAATGGAAGCTTGTCATTCTGCATCAACTTGCCACGCATGGTACGAAGAGATTCAATGAATTGCGCAAAATATTCCCTGATATTACTCAGCGTACATTAACGCGTCAATTGCGGGAGCTGGAAGAGGACGGATTGGTGAACCGGAAAGTGTATGCGGAGATCCCGCCTAAAGTGGAGTATGCCCTGTCTGAGACGGGAGAGAGCTTGATTCCGTTGCTGCTGCAGTTGAAAGAGTGGAGCTTGTCCTATATAGAGCAGCAAGTAGGGCGGGAATGAAGCGGCAAGCCATGAATGACTTCGAGCCGCGGAAAGCCTCAAGCCGATAGACAATCGCATTCCCTATTTCATTAGGTGAAGCTCAGGGATTTCTCGTATATCATTGTCCACCAGCCGGATGACTTTTTCTTGATAGGGGTGTAAAAAGGATTCGAACGTTGACCGGTTCCTTTCGAATTCACGCGTCCATTGATACATCAGTTTCAGCATGACGATATCAGAGCGGTAGCCGCACTTCTCCAGGCCAAGGTTTTGCTTGATAAAGCGGGTCATGATTCTCATTTTTCGTTTCCACAGCGGCGGATCGAGGAAGATGATCGTGTCGGCCATCTCGAATAAGTGGCGATAGGATATCCTGTCGACTCCTTCGAATATCCAGGGACCGGATTGATCGATGCCGCGAATGACCTCGAGCTGCTCTTCTGCAGTTCTCTTGTGCCTGCCTTCCGAGGTTCGATGATGAACGATGGCATCCAGTTCGTGCCAAGGGATGCCGAGTGATGAGGATAGCTGTTTCGCAAGCGTTGTTTTGCCGCTGGCTACGATGCCGGTAATCAGAATTTTACTCAAGGAAGGGAGCCTCCTATCGCGCCGAGTTGCAGCGTTAGAGTAGTGGGTGAGGTTATAGCTTAGCAGACCAGCTAATTACTTTATCAGTATAACAGAGATGTACTTGAAAAGAGCAGATATGGAACGAGGCGCGGGTTCATTCGTAAAAGATAAAAACTGAGGGAGTGATGGCGGCATGAATGAAAAGGGCTGTATGAAATGCGGCAGCAGAGACGCATCCACGAAGGAAGTTGCGATGACGGGAACGGGCTTGTCCAAAATGTTCGATATCCAGCACAATAAATTCGTTGTCGTGTATTGTAATAACTGCGGTTACTCGGAGTTCTACAATCGGAAATCGTCTACGGGCTCCAACGTGCTTGATTTATTTTTTGGATAGAGGATCACAATTGTACGAAATGGATGAGAGGGGGGTGACGCCTCTATCTCACCGTGAAACGCAAGCTAATGCCGCCAAAAAACGGCGATAGCCGTTTACGTTTAAATAGGATGAAGCATGAAGCTAATGAGGTTAATCTAACTGTATTTCATGTCATTCATTTATCGCAATACGCCTACTTTTGATCAATGAACTGGATTTTATGTTATTAATCTGGCTGAGAGACTAGTTTTAGTGTGAAAATGTCGGATTTAACTGTACCTTTTCCACTTGCAGGGTATAGAATGGAACTTCTTACTACAATAACTACTCAAAATCCAACTAAGCAGCCTCGAACTCCGCATGAAGCGCAAGAGTTGGAGGCTTATCTCATTCCACTCTCATCGCCAGTTGCATGCAACATTTTTTTAAATTATACAGGCGCTGACAATGGAAGGCAATGACGTGAGAATCTTCTTTTTCTCCAGCAATCCGTTAAGGTATAATGGTGCAAGAGTGAACGAGGTGAACATAAGAAGAAAGGTCGTGCGATATGAGTCGCCGGAAGCTTCAAAATAGACTGAAGTTGAAGAAAGTGGAGCCCGTCCATGGCGAGCAGTTTAACGATTTGCTGCGTTATGTGTTCCAGGTGACGAACAGCGATCTGCAGACGTTCGGCTGGGAGAATAGGGAAATCGAAAAGTCCAAGCTGCCCGTTCTGAAGCATGCGGATGTGCTGGGCTGGTTCGATGGGGATAAGCTGATCTCGCAGTTGGCCGTATATCCGTTCCAAGTCAATATGTTCGGACGCATATATGAGATGGGCGGACTGACAGGTGTAGGCACCTACCCTGAATATGCCAATATGGGCTTGATGAACAAGCTGATGCTGCAAGCGCTGAGCCATATGCGGGAGCGGAAGCAGTCCATCTCTTACTTGTATCCCTACTCCATTCCGTATTACCGGAGGAAGGGATGGGAGATCATCTCCAATAAAATATCGTACGAGGTACGAGACACACAGCTGCCCAAGCCGAAGGCGGTTCCCGGCAATGTAGAGCGCGTTGCCATTGATCATCCTCATATTCGGCACATTTACGAGCGCTTCGCCCTGCACAATCATGGAGCGATGCTCAGGAATGATCTGGCCTGGGAGGAATATTTGCGTTGGGACTTAGACGAGATGATAGCCGCGATCTATTATGACGGCCGCGATCAGCCGACAGGTTATCTGTTGTATTGGGTAGCGGAAGAGGTGTTCCATGTGAAAGAGATGGTTCATATCGATGAAGAAGCGCGGATTGGACTATGGAACTTTATCAGCGCTCACTTCTCAATGATTACGAAGGTAAAGGGGGATATTTACAAGAACGAGCCGCTGGCCTTCCTGTTGGAAGACGGCGATATAACGGAGACAATCGCGCCTTACTATATGGCCCGGATTGTAGACTTGCCTCTGTTCATTGAACAGTATCCGTTTCGTCCGCCTGGAGAGGATCGTAAGCTGGTGTGGAAAGTGGATGATCCTCTGCTGGATTGGAACCAAGGGACGTTTGTCTTGACGGTGAATGCGGCGGGGGAAGGAAAGCTTGTCAAAGGGAATCAAGCAGCTTCGGCCGTTACGACGGACATACAGACCTTAACGACGATGCTGATGGGCTACAAGCGGCCGTCGTACCTGGCGCGCATTGGCCGGATTCAAGCGGAGGAAGAGGCTATAGATCTACTTGAGCAACTAATCAGGCGCGAGAAGCCTTACTTCTCGGATTACTTCTGATCTCTGACTTTCTATCCTGAATCGGTTACTACATACATGGGGAGGCGCCAGATGAGAAGGTTGATTTGCTTGGTCGTGATGATGATGTTAGCGGTTGTTCCTGCAGCCGTAGTGGCAGCTGTGGACAAGCCTTCCGACTGGGCACAGCAAGAGGTGGAGAGTGCGATAGAAGAAGGACTTGTACCCCCGGATATGCAGAGAGACTACAGAGGCGATATAACGCGATCCGAATTCGCGCGGCTAGCCATGCACTTCCTGTCGGCGAAGCTGGGGAAGACAGCCGAGGAGATTGTAGCCGGGAAGGGCAAACAAGCGATGTCCGACGCATTCAGCGATACAGATGATCGGGATATTCTTGCAGCGCATGCACTGGGAATCGTAAGCGGCAAGGGGAGAGGGCTGTTCAGGCCAGGTGATCTCATTACTCGTCAAGAAGCGGCGGTTATGCTGTATCGGACAGGGAAGCTATTCGGAATGAAGTCGGCCGACGGGGTCTATTGGTTCGCAGACGACCATGAAGTGGCGGATTGGGCTGGGGAAGCTGTAGCATTCGTCTATTCGACTTCGGACACGATGAATGGTGCCAGAGTGATGGGAGGCGTATCGGAGGATCGGTTCGGGCCCAATGGCAGATATACGAGACAGCAAGCCTATATTACGTTCAAACGGCTGGGCAATGCGATGGTCGCTTATCATCCGGATCAAATGTCGGATGCTTTAACGGATATGGAACGGGAGCTGGCCGATCTAATCAATGACTATCGGGAATCGCTGGGGCTGGAGCCGATGAGAATATCGAAGTCGCTCACGAAGGTAGCTCGCTACCATGTCTATGACTCTAATGCGCATCGTCCCGAGGATGGGGTTGATGCGCGAGGCATGGAAGCCAATCTGCACAGCTGGTCGGATCAAGGTCACTGGAAGGCGGTGGCGTATACGCCCGATCACGAGTATGCGGAGTTGATGTGGAGCAAGCCTTCGGAGTTGACGGAGTACACGGACAATGGCTTCGAGATATCCGTCGCCAGATATGGAGCCGAGATCACACCTCAGATTGCCCTGGACTTGTGGAAGGGGTCTCCGGGGCATAACAATGTTATCGTGGGTGAGGGTTATTGGAGCGGGTTGAAGGTCATGGGGATAGGTATCTATGGCGGATACAGCCATGTGTGGTTCGGCCTTGAAGAGGATCCGGCTGGCTACTATCTGGAATGAATAGGTGGAGTGCTGACTGCGACTGATGAGCAGCAACAGCAACAGCAGCAACAACAAACAGCCTCCGGCTCATGAAGAACCGGAGGCATATTTTGATATGTAACGGATCTCAGTAGCCTTAATATGCGCGACATGGCCGTTTCAGCCTTTTAACGGATGCAACGGAGCTTATTCCAGCATTTCCATGTGCAGATTATCCAAAACTTGAAGAATAAGCTCAATGAGATCCGCTAATTATACCAACAGCCTCTAACAGAGCAAATAAACGCAAAGAGACCCGTTAACCATCGAAAGAAACATGGCGCAAAGAGACCCGTTAACCATCGAAAGAAACATGGCGCAAAGAGACCCGTTAACCATCGAAAGAAAGCAATTCGTGCATACAGTTCCGCCAGATGAGCGAAGGGATGTGTCCCTAAAGGAATCTGTCAGCTCACCGCAAAAGTGTTATTTTCCTCCCAGCAGGGCCTTTACATTGTCAAGGGATTGCTTCACGCTGGCATAGCCGTCAATCTTGATTCTGTCCTGCTCTACGACTACCCACTCGTAGCCTGCCGACGCGGCTTTCGCCACAATGCCGGCCAGATCCAGAATACCCGTGCCAAGTTCCGTCATTTCCTTCTCCTCGCGGCTTACCATATCCTTCAGATGCACCGTCTTGCAGCGCGTGCCATACTCGGTCATCACCTTCACCGGCTCGCGGTCCGCATGCGTCGTCCAGAACATGTCGATCTCGAAGCTTAGCTCTTCGTCAGTCGTCTCGTCGCGCAGCATGTCCAGCACTGGCCGATCTCCAAAATCATTGATGAACTCATGATAATGATTATGGTAGAGAAGATCCATGCCGGCGGCCCGAACCTTCGGCCCCATCTCCTTCACGATGCCGATCAGCGATTGCACATCGTCCATGGATTCGATTTTATAATAAGGAATAACGATATACTTAGAACCGATCACCTTGTTGTAAGCGATCACCTCATCCAGCTTTTCCAGCAGCTCTTCAATCCGCGTATGACTTCCCATCGCCTGCAGACCGTTGCTCTCCAGCATGGTCTTCATCTCTTCCGCCGGAATATCGTCGAAGCCTGCGAATTCAACACCGTCGTAGCCAGCTTCTCGCACCTTCCTCAGCTTTGCGGCGAAATCTCCTTTGTCGTAATCGCGCAGCGTGTATAGCTGCAAGGCCACCTTCAAGCTTGCCATGTTCGATTCACTCCTATCGTGATGTCTGTAATTGCAGCATTTGCAGCCATATCATAGCATAATCCTGCCGTGTCGGAACTACCTGGAAGGCGCTTTAGCAACAATAAGTCATTTTTCTGATCAATGAAGACATTATATTTACAGATAGGCGGACATTATATTTGCTAAGATAGTTCTTAATTCAATCAGGAGAGGATGTTAACAACGATGAAACGACTGCTGTCAAGCGCACTGCTGATAGTTATGCTGGTATCCTTGATCTCGGCATGCGGAAGCTCGAATAACAATGCCGGGAATGGTGAAGGCGCTGCCACCGGCGATACGAAGGAGAACAAGCTCGTCAAGCTCAACGTCGTCATGATGAGCACGAACAAGGACGATAAGGATGAGGTAGTGAAAGCAGTTAACGAGATTACAAGAGAGAAATTGAACATCGAGATGGATGTGACGTTCATCTCTTACGGCAACTACGTGCAGCAGACAACGATGATGCTGTCCTCCGGCAAAGGTGTAGACCTTCTGCCGATCTATATGACACCGCTTGCGACGGCTGCTAACAACGGCCAGATCATTCCGCTGACGAAGCTGCTGGACCAATACGGTCAAGGTCTAGTGGAAGCGATCGGCGCCGAATATATCGAGAGCGGCCGCGTAGGCAACGACATCTACGGCATCACGACTGGTCGGGATCTGGCGAAGGCATATGGCTTCGAGATGAGGAAGGATCTGGCGGACAAGTACAACATCGATTACGAAAACATTACAACATTGGATCAGTTGGAAGAAGCGCTGATGACGATCCGCGAGAATGAACCGAACATTATTCCAGTTGTGCCTCCCAACGGCGAATTGGTGCGGAACTGGGGCTGGGACCCGCTGGGCGACGATATGACGAATCTGGGCGTGCTGATGGATTTCGGCAAGGAGCTGAAGGTAGTCAATTTGTATGAGACGGATTTCTACAAGGACTTCGTTACGCGCATGAACAGATGGTACAAGAACGGTCTCATTATGCAGGACGCGATTAACAACACGGAGAATACCGGCACGCTTATGAAGGCCGGAAGCGCGTTCGGCGGCTTCGCCAACCTGAAGCCGGGCTTCGATGTGCAGGAGACTAGAAACTACGGAACGGAAATTGTCGTATCGGAGATCGTACCGGCTTACTCCACGACGACTGACGTACAGATGGCGACTTGGGCGATCAGCAGCGGCTCCAAGAATCCGGAAGCGGCGATGAAGCTGCTTAACCTGATGTATACCGATCCCGATGTGATGAACCTTCTCATCTACGGCATGGAAGACAAGCATTACATTAAAGTGGGCGACGCGGCGAACGGACAATCCATCATTGATTATCCAGAAGGCATGGACGGCTCCAACAGCGGCTATAGACCAAGCGGCGGCTGGATGTGGCCGAATCAGACGATCGGTCATGTATGGAACGGCAATCCGGCTGACTACTGGGAAGTGCAGACGGAGTTCAACAACACTGCGATTCGCTCGGAAGCTTACGGCTTTACGTACGACTCCAGCAAAGTGCGCAATCAGGTAACGGCAACCTCCAACGTCGTGGCCAAGTATCATCATGCGCTGATGACGGGCATGCTTGATCCGGAGGAGACACTGCCGGTCTTCCAGAAGGAGCTGAAGGCTGCCGGCATCGACGACATCATTAAAGAGAAGCAAGCGCAGCTGAACAAGTGGGCGGCGGAGCAAAAGAAGTAATGACCTTGTGTCGCAACTGCAATAGCGGGAAAGGAGAATGACCATGATGGCATCGCTTAAGGCGAAGAGAGCTGGACGTAAACACAACTATAGACGGTTCATTCCTATGTACATCATGATGCTTCCAGGTCTAATATACCTGCTGATCAACAATTACGTGCCCATGGCAGGCATTATCATCGCCTTTAAGCATGTGAACTGGAACATGGGCATTCTGGGCAGTCCGTTCGCGGGGCTGAGCAATTTCGAATATTTGTTCAAGACGAAGGAAGCCTGGATTATTACGCGCAATACGCTCGGCTACAATCTGGTCTTCATTATACTGGGCACGGTGCTGGCGATTGCCATTGCGATTATTCTGAACGAGATTCGATCGAAATTCTGGAAGAAGAGCTATCAAACGATCATTCTTCTTCCTTACCTCATCTCGATGGTCGTCGTCAGCTACCTCGTCTTCGCCATGTTCAGTGCAGAGTCCGGCTTCGTCAACCATAGCATTCTCACGGCGCTTGGCCTTGAGAAAGTGTCTTGGTATACGGAGCCCAAGTACTGGCCTTACATTCTGACCATCGTGCACTTGTGGAAGACGGTCGGCTACAGCTGCATCATCTACTACGCGACAGTGGTCGGCATTGATCGAGGCTACTACGAAGCTGCTGTCATCGACGGCGCGAACCGCTGGCAGCAGATGGTCCATATTACATTGCCGGCGCTCAAGCCGACGATGATTACACTTGTGCTCCTGCAGATCGGCACGATCTTCTATTCTGACTTCGGCTTATTCTATCAGGTGCCGATGGATTCCGGTCCGCTATACGATGTGACCAATACGATAGATACGTATGTATACCGCGGTCTGATCAAGCTGAACGACCTTGGCATGTCCTCGGCGGCAGGCGTATACCAGTCGCTGGTCGGCTTCACGCTTGTCTACATCGCGAACCGGCTAGTTACCCGATATAGCAAAGAGAATGCTCTATTCTAATGGAAAGGAGAATCGACCATGGTTGAGAATGGTAGAACATTTCAAATATTCGCTAATGCCATCATGTTTCTGCTGACGATATTTTGCCTGTTCCCGTTTGTCCTGCTCGTCGTATCCTCCTTTACCGATGAGGGTACGCTCATTCGCAACGGGTACTCGCTCTTCCCGGAGAAGTTCAGCCTGGAGAGCTATTCGTATATGTTCCAAAGGTTGGACACCATTGTTCGGGCGTACTCTATCACCGTTTTCGTGACGGTATTCGGTACAGTAAGCAGCTTGCTGTTAACGGTGCTGCTCTCGTATCCGCTGTCCAGAAGTGATCTGCCGCATCGCGGAAAGTTCGCATTCTTCGTCTTCTTCACGATGCTGTTCAATGGCGGTCTGGTTCCCACCTATATTATGTATACGCGTTACTTCAATCTCGACAACACGATCTGGTCGCTCATCATACCGGCCTTGCTCGTGAACGCCTTCTATGTCATTATGATGCGGACGTACTTCAGTACCAACATCCCGGATGAAGTGATCGAGGCTGGCAGAATGGACGGCGCTGGCGAATTCCGCATCTTGTTCCAGGTCGTGCTTCCGATGTCGCTGCCGATGGTGGCTACGCTATCGCTGCTGATCGGCTTGAACTACTGGAACGACTGGCGTAACGGCCTGTATTATTTGACGGACCCGAACTTGTTCAGCATACAGAATATGCTGAACACGATGCTTCAGGATGTACAATTCTTGGCCAGCGGCGGGGCGGGCAGCAATGCAAGCGAGATCGCGGCCCAGATGCCGAGCGTCGGCATCAAGATGGCGATCGCCGTCGTCGGCGCTTTACCGATCATGATCGTTTACCCGTTTTTCCAGAAGTACTTTGTCAAAGGCATTACAGTCGGCGCGGTTAAGGGGTAACAGCTTTTTCAGCGCTTATGATTACAACTCCCATATTGCCAACACGGATAAGTCTTCTCGCCTTCTCCGTGTTGGCCTTTTGTCTATAGTAGTCTGGTATATATTTCCATACCTTCATGACGCCTTCTGACAGTTATTCACACACTGCTGCTGAAGCTGCATGCTATAATATTTTTACCACTTCAACTTAATGGGGCTAAGGTGATCGAACATGCTTAGAACGTACAGCGCTTCATTCAAGATGAACGTAATCCGCGCGTTGCTGCTGATTACGCTGCCGTTAATCGGCTTGCTGCTTGCTTTCAATATATACTCCTACAATGCGTTCAACAATAAATTCGTAGAATCCAACCAGCAATCGTTGTCGCTCTATGCGCAGAACATGCAGACGGACCTGGAGACGTTGGACGCCTTTCTTACCCATGTCACGGTTAACGATTACAACTTCCGCCTATTGAGTAGTCCTGCTACCGCTCTGCAATCCCATGTGGCGTCACATGAGATTATGACCCAGCTGAAGGCGGCGCTCAATTCTTACGATATCGCCGACGCATTCTTCATCTATAGCTCAGTCAACAACATCTACCGCGATATATTCGCCAATAGCTACAGCTACGAGCTGAAGGAAGCGATCCGTACGCAGATGCGGCACTTGACGTATACGAAAGCCAATTATTATCACCAAGGCTGGATCAGCTTGGAGGTGCAGGGGAGCTACTATCTCTTCCGGCTGTTGGGCAAGGACGGCACATATGCGGCGGTCATGGTGGACTTCGAACATATTCCGGCCATGCATCTCATTCAGGAAGATACAGAGGTTATCTATGCGACGAATGAATATGCGCCTCTGACGAACGCTGCATTTGTAACAGAGCAGAATCTATGGAGTAATGATGATTACACTGTCGTTGGGGAGCCCATCGGCGGAACTGATATTCAGTTAATCTTCGCCGTACCGAAGCCGGGGGTGTTCCGTGGAGAATTTGCCATCTTGTTCTCGCTGTCACTGTTAACGGTATTGCTGGTCATCACTCGACTGTTCTACTTGAACCGCTCCATCCTATCACCTTGGCAGCGCCTGGTGACGCGTATCGGCAAGGGCTCTGATTCGGAGCAGCAGGAAGAATACCGGATGGAGGAATTCCAGCGGGTCGATGCCGCCTTCACACAGATGAGCAGCGAGATTAGTCAGTTGAAAATCGTCGCCTACGAGCACGAGATCGAACGGCAGAAGGCGGAGCTGCAGCATCTGCAATTACAGATTAAGCCGCACTTCTTCCTCAACTGCCTGAAGAGTCTATACGGCATGGCCCAGCAGCGGAGCTATGAACGCATGCAGAACATGATACTGGCCATCTCCAGCCATCTGCGCTATAACTTCAGGGACAACCTGCAGCTCGTCTCGCTTCACCAAGAGGTGGAGCATGTTCAGAACTATATCCGCATTCAGCATATAGCCCATCATATTCCTCCCTTGTGTGAATGGAGCATCGATAGCGAGCTGAATGAGTTCGTCATACCGCCATTGTCGATTCAGGCGTTCGTCGAGAACTGCGTGAAGTATGCGACCAAGCCGGGCGTGCAACTGTATATTCGTGTAAAGGCTGTGCTGCTGCAGAGCGAAGAAGGCGATTACGTTGACATTACAATCCAGGACAACGGCGACGGATTCCAGCCGTCGATATTGGAGGAGCTTAACTGCGGTGACAGCTCCTTCTACACCGACATTCACGTCGGGGTCAGCAATGTGCGGCATCGCATATCCATGCTGTACGGCGACAGGGCGACGCTCGCCTTCTTCAATACGGAAGAAGGGGCCGCCGCCGAGATGATATTGCCGATTAATTCTAGAATGAGCCAGCAGGAGGAAGCATCATGAATGTGGTAGTCATTGACGATCAGTATGATGTCGTGCAAGGCGTCATTGCCGGCGTGGACTGGCATTCGCTCCATGTTGCGCAGGTCTATCCCGCATATAGCGCGGATGAAGCGAGAGCGCTGCTCGCAGAGCATGACATTCACATCATGCTCTGCGACATCGAGATGCCGCTGGAGAGCGGGCTGGAGCTGTTCAAGTGGGTGAAGGCGCATTATCCCGCCTTGCAGTGCATCTTCCTGTCCTCGCATTCCGAGTTCGAGTATGCGCAGGAGGCGATTCAACTGGGATGCTTCGACTATATTCTCCAGCCTGCCCGATATGAGGATATCCAGGCGTCAATTGAACGGGCTATTCACAAGATTCATGCGACAGCTCATATGCAGCAGGTCTATGAATATGGCGCGTATTGGCGGGAGAATGAGGAGTTCCTGCTGGAGAACTGCATTCGCAGCTTCTTACTGGATTCCGGGAAGCAGCCCGGACAGCTGCTGCGAGACCTGAGCAATCTGGACATCCCGATCGGCCCCTCCACGTTATTCTGTTCCGTGCTGATTCAGCTGTTGAAGCCGGGCGGCACATCGATGAAGACCGACCTGAAGGAGCTGCTTGCCAATCTTGCAGGAACAGTGCAGGGCAGCTTCCTGTTCGTGCAACTGGATCGCGCCAATTGCCTGGCTCTATTCTACGGCGCTCAGGCATCTGTTCCGGCTATCGAGAGCAAGATGAAGGCATTCGTAGCCGCCGCCGAGCGCGAGCTGCATTGTCCCGTGTCCTGCTACGTCTCGGATATGGGGCCAGCCGACAAGCTGAAGCAGCATTACAAGGCGCTCTGTCATATGCGTCAGCATAATGTGGCGTTGTACAGCAAGGTGTTCACCATGCACCATCTGACGCATGTGAAGGATAGCTCTTACTCCTTCCCTGACATGGAGAATTGGGCGATGCTCATCTCTCATGGAAGCGGGAAGACGGTGCGCGACGAGATACACGGCTACTTGCTGCAGCAGAAGCAGCTTGGCATTATTTCCGCTGAATTCCTGGCGCGGTTCCATCAGGACTTCATTCAAGTCTTCCTGACTGCTGCGAAGCATATGAAGCTGGACCCTAGCGACATCTTCTTCGAGCGCTATTCCTATACCGATTACATCGGGGCTTATACGTCTCTGGACAAGATGCTGGAGCTGGTGGACTTCGTGCTGGAATACGTGCAGGAGCATACGAAGGGAGAGCTTCATGTCCAGTCTCCCGTAGAGCGTGCCATTGCTTATATTAATCAGCATATTGAGAAGAATTGCAGCCGGGCGGAGATTGCGGAAGCGATCTTCATTAATCCGGAATACCTGTCGCGCTTGTTCAAGAAGGCGATGGGCATCTCACTGAACGACTTTATCGCGACGCAGAAGATGGAGATTGCGAAGTCTCTCCTGACCAATACGAAGATTCCCGTCCATCTGATTGCTTCCAAGGTTGGCTATTCCAACTTCTCATACTTCTCCCAAGTGTTCAAAAAGCATTGCGGCCTCACTCCATTGGAATACCGTCAACAGGGGTGAGCGGATGGAGTGGTGCGAAGAAGGGCGCGCTAAAGTGGCCGAGTGGCGAGCTGCAAGCGATGTGATATCGGTTGGAAGCAGGAAAGTGGGGACGGTGATAGCCGTTCACGCTTTGAATGGATAATGTAATGAAGCTGGAGAGGTCAAAATCCAGCTAAGCAGTCTCTAACTCCGTACGAGAGTTGGAGGCTTTTTTTATTCGGCGTAGCCACCCGTTCGGGAATGTCTAATCCATTATTATACAATTTGTCACATGACAAAATTCATGACACCGGACACTAGGCACTCGGACGCATTTGCCCTAAAATTCGAGACAATAGAACTAATTATTCAGCAAAAAATTCAATTATTCGATGTAATCCGCGCTAATGGCATAATTCCTTGACCTTGCCACTTAAACGGAAAGCAGAAAGAGGAATATCGATGGGGCAAATGATATGGCTAACCGGGTTGTCCGGTTCAGGAAAGTCTACGCTAGCAGAGGCGCTCAAACTGCTTCTTAAAAATGCTTATATTCTGGACGGAGATATGCTGAGGAGAGGAATAAATCAGGATCTGGGATTCGGTGAATCGGATCGGCTGGAAGTCGGCAGAAGAATTGGCGAGATCGGCAAGATTCTGCTGGATGCCAACCTGAATGTGATCGTTGCTTCCATCTCCCCTTATCGCGCCACGCGTCATAAGGTTCGTTCTCTCATTGGAGACAGCTATATAGAGGTATATGTGAAATGCCCGTTGGAAGTATGCGAGAAGAGAGATCCGAAAGGTCTGTATAAGCAAGCCAGGGCGGGAATGATCCAGCAGTTTACAGGTATCGATTCACCCTACGAAGAGCCTGACTGTCCGGAAGTGGTGGTAGAGACAGATAAGCTCTCCATAGTGGAAAGCTTGTCGGAGATCATACAATACCATGCGTACTTACAGTTAAAGCAGAAATTCGGGGGATAAGCACATGGGACTGCTGCCCGCTAGTTTGGCAAGACGGCTCTGGAACCGAAGCCACTCGAACGGTCATCTGAATTTGATCAGGCAGTACGGCGATTCGCTAAAGCATGTCCGGGATGAGGAGCTTGGCCGGTTCGTTAGACAATTGGGGGCGAACGCCGCTCCGGCATTAAATGACGAAGATCGGATGTGCCGATTGTTCGCGGCCGTGACGGAAGCGGTTAATCGGGTACATGGCTTTGAGCTGCACGATGCGCAGCTCATCGGAGGGCTCCGCATGGCGCAGGGGCATATGGTAGAGATGGCGACAGGAGAAGGCAAGACCGTGACGGTTGCGTTGTCGGCGAGTTGGTATGCGTTGCAGGACAGAGGCGTGCATGTGATGACCACCAACGCTTATCTGGCAGAGCGCGATTACGAGCACATGAAGGCGATTTACGAGATGCTGGGTTTCAGCGCGGGGCTGAACGAAAGCGGTAGTGACACGGAATCTAAAAAGTATGCTTATCGGCAAGCCATAACCTACGGTGTGTTCAATGAATTCGGGTTCGACTATTTAAGAGATCATCTTGTATACGAGAGCGGGAAGAGAGTGCAGAGAGCCCTAGCCTACGCCATCGTGGACGAAGCGGATAGTATTATGATTGATGAAGGAAAGACCCCGCTTATTATCGCCGATCGGGACAAGATACCCTCTGAATGGTATGGCATTTGCGCCGAACTGATTAGGGGTTTTGTGATCAACGACGACTATGACGCGGATTTCCGGACGAAGCAGGCAAGCTTGACCGATTCAGGCATCGAACGTGCGGAGCGAGCGCTCGGCGTCGGTTCCTTATATGATCTGGCGAATGCGCAGGTTTTGCACATTTTGGACCAGAGTCTGCATGCCCATGTCATGATGGAACGCGATAGAGATTACATCATAGATGATCAACAGATGAAGATTATCGATTCCTTTACCGGAAGAGTGCTGGAAGGGAGATTGTTCAACGAAGGGCTGCATCAAGCGATTGAAGCGAAGGAGAGGCTCCCGTTGTCCCTGGAGAATAACGTGCTTGGGGAAATCTCGGTTCAACAGTACTTGTCGTTATACGAACGTCTCACGGGGATGACGGGTACGATCAAGACGGATGAAGAAGAAATTGAACGCCGCTTCGGATTATCGGTCTCCGTCATTCCGACGGCCAGGCCGGTTCGAAGGCTGGATGAGCGCGATTACTTCTGCCGAACGAAGGAGGAGAAGGTGGAAGTTATCCTCCGGGAAGTGAAGGCCTGTCATCAGGTCGGTCAGCCCGTCTTGATCGGCACGACGACCATTGCGCAATCGGAGGAGTTGGCTCGTAATCTGCGGCAAGCACATATTCCATTCCGTCTGCTCAATGCGAAGAATGAACGGGAGGAAGCTGGAATTATTGCAGAAGCCGGACAGTATGGAGCAGTGACGATCGCCACCAATATGGCCGGCAGAGGGACGGATATTCGACTTGGTCCCGGGGTTGATGAATTGGGCGGGCTGTATGTGATCGGTACCGAGCGTCATGAGAGCAGACGGATCGATAATCAGCTGCGCGGAAGAGCAGGGCGGCAGGGGGATCCCGGAAGGTCGAAGTTCATTGTATCTCTGGAGGATGAATTGATCGTCCGCTATGGGGAGCAAGACGGCATACATCGCAAGCGTCCAGAACATCTATTCAAGCATGCGCAGAAGTGTGCGGAGAGCAGCGGGCAAGAACTTCGTAGCTATCTCGCGGGCATGGACGCGGTCACGGGCGAGCAGCGTCGATCCTTCTATGCCCATCGGAACGAGCTGTGGCAGAGGGGTTCGCTAAGGACTGTGCTGAATCGGCACGTGGAAGCTTATATCCAGTCCGGCCGGCAGCTGTCTGTTCATTCAGAAGCCATTGATCCGGAACGATGGCCCTTCTATTGGCAGCAAGTGCTCCAATCGCCAAGACTTAGAGGATTCATACGGGTGTGGCACAAGCGGTACTTGAAGATGCTGGATCGCTACTGGATCAGTCATATGGAGTGCTTGAGAGAGCTGATGTGGAGCGTTCATTATCAATCGTATGCGCAAGAAGATCCGATTCGCGTGTTCCGTCAAGCCGCCTATGATCAATTCGCGGAGATGCAGCGGCATCTGACAGATGAAGTCGCGGAATGGATGCTTGGACAAGCAGTGCCGAGATTGCTGAAGGGGAAAGGAGGACGCGCCGATGGTGCATGCACAGCGGCTGGAAGTAAGTGCTCGCACGGTTAATATACAGTTTCCCGGCAGGCACACGGTTTATTCGGAAGTAGACGTGAGCGGAACGTATTTGATCGCCGCCAACAGGGGACTTTTTTTGATTCGATGCGGCGAGCTCACTTTATTGCTCAGAGGGAACTTCTACGGTATTACGCGCGACGAACGTTCTTGGTATATCTATGAGTCAGTGGGAAAGGTCGGCAGAATCTTGAAGCTGGATGAAGGCTTCGAACGGGAGATGGAGGTGAAAGCGGAAGTTGCATTCGCGGACCTGCCGGGGTGGATCCATCAAATCGACATGATCGACGGCAGTTTAGTCATGACGGATACGCCGAATAACCGGATTATTAAATGGGATTTCGATGCGGAGCGCTGGGCGGAATTCTATCCTCTTGGCAAGCTTGACCATAAGGAGCAATCAGCCAATTATGGACACATCAATTCCATCTATAAGCATGAAGGAAGCATCTACCTGGTCTGCCATAATCAAACGGTCAAGACGGGAAGGCAGAGTGAAATCCTGAAAGTGGACTCCAGCTTCAGAGTAACAGAGCGAATCGTTACGGATTCTTCTTGCGCCCATAATCTAATCATTCATCGAGGAATCAGGTACCATTGCGATTCGACTCATCAGACGTTGAAGGCAGGCGGGAAGGCTGTGTTCGAGTCCCAGCATTTCACAAGGGGCTTATCCATCTCGGACAATCAGATTGTCATCGGCGGATCCGTGTTCATGAGAAGGGAGGAGAGGCATAACGGCAACGGTCATTTGTACGTGCTTCATCCGGACTACTCAATCCGCACTTCATTTCTAATTCCGGGGATGGTGCAAGAGGTGCGAAGAATGGATCAGAGAGACTATTCTTTTTCTGAATGTGTGTAGACAATAACGAAGAAGTAAAGGAGACAATGAAATGATCAGATTCATGAGCTCTGAAGAGGTAAACAAGACGGGACAGCGATGGAAGAAAGGGGTGATCAGCACCCTGTCGGCGGCATTGGTCGTCAGCCCGATGGTTGCGATGGTTCCGGCTGCCGTACAGGCAGCGCCTATAACAGGAGCTGTTCCAGCTGTAGGAGACGGGACTTCCGTCGATCCCTATATCGTGACAACACCTGAAGAACTATATTATATGAATACTGCAAGGGGCTCGCATTTTAAGCTGGGCGCCAATATCGATCTTGGTGAATACGAGTGGAGCCCGATCGTGGGTTTTGCGGGAACGTTGGACGGAGACGGCCATTATATTAACAATTTGAAGATTACGCAATATCACGACGACATTGGTTTGTTCGGAACTATTGCCTCTGGTGGAAGCGTTAAAAATATAGGCATACTAAATGCGGACATCGTTATTTCGTCTGGCGGGTTTCAACTCAATGGCAGAGCTGGAATCATTGCGGGATCGAATAACGGAATGATCGAAAACGGTCATGTGTCCGGGCAGATTAAGGTGATGGATGTCAATATTAATTATATTAGTGCTTTTAGTAGAATTGACGGTGGACTGGTCGGTAGTAACGGATCGTTGGCGACAATTAGAAATTCTCTAGCTCAAGTGGACGTTAAGCAAGAAGGTTACGCTTATTATGATAACGGTAAGATCGGGGGGCTTGCAGGAGAGAATTGGGGCAATATTTCCAATAGCTATTTTGTGGGAATCGTAAAAGATGAAGTCGAAGGTCACCCTGCTTATACGTATGATTTTTCTAACCCAGGCGGCAGCGTCGGGAATGCGATATTAGGCAGCAGTGTTACTGGGACCTATTGGGATTCCACGGTTGGCGGCTCGATCGATAACGGAAGGGGGGGCATTCCCAAGAGTACGGAGGAAATGATGAGCCAGCAGACTTATGCCAGTGGGGACCCTGGTACGGATTGGGACTTTGATGATGTATGGGCGATCCAAGAGGGCGTCACGTATCCCTTCCTGCGCCACTACCAGCCTCAGGTCGTTCAAGAGGTAGTGGATACGACGATTAATGTGGCGGATGGATCTTACAGCATCGACCTTGCTTCCTCGTTCGCGGACCCAGCGGGTGATGCGTTGACGATTACGGCCGTATCCAGCGATCCTGCGATATTGACGGTTCAAGTGAACGGGAATCAGCTGATGCTGACACCGATTGCGTCGGGGACGGCAACCGTGACCGCAACGGCTCTCAACCCGCAAGGTGCTGTCGTCACAGACTCCTTCATCGTCACGGTAGCGCCGGCAGGCACGGTAACGGGGGCGGTGTATGGACCGGGCAACAGCCCGATTAGCGGAGCCAGCGTATCAATCGGTGAGATCAGCGTCGTCACGGATGCGGAGGGACAATTCACGCTGACGGATATCGCGCCGGGAAGTCACACAGTGACTGTCAGCAGCGCGGGTTATCATAACGGAACGGCGACAGTGACGGTCACGGCGGGGCAAAGTGTCAGCACGGGCAACATCGTGCTCGCCCAGGTTCACACGACAGGCACGGTAACGGGGGCGGTGTATGGACCGGACAACAGCCCGATTAACGGAGCCAGCGTATCAATCGGTGAGATCAGCGTCGTCACGGATGCGGAGGGACAATTCACGCTGACGGATATCGCGCCGGGAAGTCACACAGTGACTGTCAGCAGCGCGGGTTATCATAACGGAACGGCGACAGTGACGGTCACGGCGGGGCAAAGTGTCAGCACGGGCAACATCGTGCTGGCCCAGGTTCACACGACAGGCACGGTAACGGGGGCGGTGTATGGACCGGGCAACAGCCCGATTAACGGAGCCAGCGTATCAATCGGTGAGATCAGCGTCGTCACGGATGCGGAGGGACAATTCACGCTGACGGATATCGCACCTGGTAATCAGACGATTAACGTAAGCAGATCAGGCTATTACAGCAGATCAGCGACGGTGACTGTAAGTGCGGGAGAGAGTGTAAGCGCGGGCATTATCTCACTAACGCTTGTGAGCCATCCGCCAACGATTCCACCTATACCGCCAACAACACCGGAGCCTACTGATCCGGAGCCTACTGATCCGGAAACTACCGATCCGGAGTCTGTCGATCCGACGTCGCCTGCAGCGGATACTGTGTTTAACAGCAGTGTAATCGATAGTACTGAGTTGAGAGCATTCCTGAAGAGCAGGGTTGAAGCAGCCGACCAATCTCCTGCTTCTCAGCAGTTCACGGATACGAACGGACATTGGGCCCAATCGACCATCCATACCTTTGCGAAGCTAGGGGTCATTGAAGGATATGGAGATGGTCAATTCATGCCGAACGCTCACATTACCCGAGCTCAATTCGCAGCCATACTGAATCGCGTGTTCCATCTTGAGGCCGACATGGAGTCCGATGTATCGTTCACGGATATTACAGGCCATTGGGGCAGCGACGCCATTCTGAGACTTGCTCAAGCAGGCGTAATCAACGGTTATCCGGATGCCACCTTCCAGCCGGACGAGGCGATTTCTCGTGAAGAGATGGTCGTAATTCTGACTCGGCTTCTGAACCTTGCTTCATTGTCCAAGGATAGCGCGAGGGGCGGTTTTACCGACCTGTCCGACTCCTATGCGGCAGAGGAGATTGAGGCAGCCGTTCAAGCAGGGATTATTCAGGGGAAATCAACCGGTCTTTTCCAGCCGAAAAACAGCGCTACGCGCGCGGAGGCATTAACGATCATGATGAATATATTGCGTCTTGATCCGCAAGTGAAGCAGCTACTGGATTCCTTGAAATAATAGATGATTACAATACAATAAACGTCTTGAGACAAGGTGACCTCTGGACACAGAGGTCACCTTTCTATATCGCTATACTGTGGCGCGGCTGCGCTTCATCTCGAACATCGCATTGTCGGCGGCATTAATAAGCGCCTGCCCGTCTGTCCCGTCAGCAGGGTAATAACTCGCGCCGATGCTGATGCCGACTGGAAGCGTACCATATGGTGCGGTATACCTGTTGAACTCGTCCTGCATATGTTGAATGAGTGTCTGAATCTCCCGAACGGCAGGGGAATGGCGAATAATCAGAATGAATTCGTCCCCTCCCATTCTGGCAGCCACTCCGCGGTCAGCGACTACTTGTTGCATGATTCGCGCCGCTTGCCGCAAGGCGTCATCGCCGGCGAGATGCCCCCGGTTATCGTTCAGCCATTTGAGTTGATCCAGGTCAATCAGCAGCAATGCCAGTGTCTCTTGGTGAGTGGAGGCTTCCTCCAGAGCTTCTTCCAATTTCTCGTAGAAGTATCTTCGGTTGGGAAGCCGCGTAAGCGGATCATGATAGGCGAGGAATCGGATTTCATCCTGCTGCTGCTTCTGGAACGTAATATCCCGGAGTATGAGGAGGATATGCAGCTCGTTGTCAACCCACACATAGTCGGCATTCACAAGCAGAGCCATCCGCCCGGCATTCGTTTCAATCTCTGTCTCCATCTGTTTGACTGCCAGTTGGGCATGGATTCTAGTTGTAATCTCATGATTAAGCAACTGGAGACAGCGGTCAGGCTCTACCCTAATAGAGTCGAAGAAGCGTTTCGCGCCTGGATTGGCGGTTTTGACATTTCCTTTCAGGTTCACCAGCACAATTGCATCCGGATTCAGGTTATAGAGCTTCTCGAACCGTTTGTCGTACAAATTCAGGAAGTCATGCTTCCGCATCGTTCGTCGCAGGAAGTAACACCACAAGATGCCACTGTATAAGTAGGGATAAGGCGGCAAGCTATCCCCGAAGTTGATATAACCGAAGATAGCGTGCCAGACGATAGAAATCGAAATTCCCCAGATCAGTTGCTTGTAGATCGATCTCTGCTCTTGCGTTCTAGCCTTGGAGATCGCGATGAGGAGCGGAATCAAAAAGAGGAGATCCATGAACACGCTTGAAGTCATAGCGATGTAATACCCCTCGTTATAGACAGGAAGCTTCCACATGCCGGCTTCCACGAATTGCTGCGCGGAGATCAGTTGCGCACCAGTGGCCAGATTGACGGCGACGAATAGAAGCGGCAAATAAAAGACCCAGGGGTAGAACCACCGCGAAAGTCCGGCATCTAATGAAGTGAATTTGATCAGAAAATGAAAGCACAATCCAGGGATGATGATGCCAACGCTGCTGAGCCATAAGGAAGAGAGCAAGGGACTGTAAGCGATGGACACCTGATTCCTGACGTATTCTTCAGCGAACAACAGCAAATAACAGATGGCTATCAAGCTCAGTAGAATGTGCTCGACCTTCCTGAAGTTCCTGAGCAGAACGTCGGTCGCCATATAGGCAAAAAATAAAATCGGCAAGCCATGTGTAAATAATAGGAGAAGTGCATCTTCCAGGTTCACGAAATCACCATATCTTCCCATTGAATTCTTGGATGTAAGAAAAATCTTCTATTATTTTAACCTAATATGGAAATGTTGTGTATGAATGAATTTAGTATTTTGATATGATGATCAATAAAATCGACAAATTCAGGTGCAAGTGTGGTGAGAATGATGTTGGCATTATCGGGGGTCCGGGTGGTGGAAACGCTCGGGAGCAATGAGGAAATCAGTCTATATCGTGTAGTGCGCATAGCAGATGGTCAGAGCTTCATTGTGAAAACGATCAGCGAATCCTATGCCGGCTCCGATAAGACCGCTTCCTTCGAATATGAATATGAACGGCTTCGGGAATTGAACGGGAAGGGAACTCTCCTCCCCGATCGACTGGAAGTGTCGGGGGATCGTCCCTATCTGTTCCTGCAGGACCCGGGCGGGACGACGTTGGACCAAGTGATGCGGACGCGACGGTCTTCCCTCAAGCTGCAGGAGCTTCTTGAGACCGCGATTGCCATGGCGGGTTGTCTTCAGCAGCTCCATCAAGAACATGTTACCGTGCATGAAATCGTCCCTTTCTATTTACTGGTGAATGAAAGTCTTACCGATGTCAAGGTGCTCGATGTCCGTTCGTGCAGAGCGGAAGGGCAACCTCTACCATCGCATTCAGCCAGCCGCCTGGATTCCCATCTGCCCTACTTGTCCCCGGAACAGACGAGAAGAACAGGGAGGATGACGGACTACCGAACGGACTTTTATGCTTTAGGCACGATTCTCTATGAATGGTTTGCCGGGAGCGTGCCATTCTCAGCGCAGCATGCTATGGATCTGATACACAAGCATTTAGCCTCTACTCCAGAGCCGGTCTCGCATCGCAATAAATCCATCCCCAGTATGGTCTCGGATATTGTCTTGAAATGTATGGAGAAGATGCCTGATGAGAGGTACGCAAGCGCGTACGGCATGAAATCGGACTTGGAAGAGTGTCTGGTTCAGCTTAGGGTAACCGGGACTATCCGGCCATTTCCTCTCGCCACTCACGATATATCGGAGAGATGGATTGTGTCCGAAGGACTCATAGGAAGACGTGCCGAGCAGCAAGTGTTGCTGCAAGCGCTGCAGCGGGCATCCGAAGGCGCGCATGAGATGATCTGGATCAGCGGAAAGGCGGGGATCGGCAAGACAGCCCTTGTGCGGGAGACCCTTCGTGGAGCAGTGCCTGCGGAGGGGGTGTTCATTGTCGCCCAATCCGCTTCTTCGACAACCGCGCGTCCGTACGAGATTTGGCTGCAAGTGATAGAGCAATTGGTGGCTCGGTTGCTGACGGTGAACCCATTGCAAGCGGAAATATGGAAATTGCGAATATTGGATGCGGTACAGGACTTCGGGCAACTGCTAATCGATTCTGTTCCTCGCATGGCCTTGTTAATTGGAGAACAGCCGGAAGTGGAAGTTCTGCCTCCAGAGGAAGCTCGAATCCGGTTCCAGCTTGTCATGGATGCATTCTTTCGCTTATTTCTAGGACAGGAGCGGCCATTCGTTCTCTTCATGGATGATTTGCAATGGGCGGATGAAGCCTCTATTCATTATCTAAGTCATTGGCTGGCGGATGAGGCTGCGAAGCATCTGCTTGTCGTGGGCGCCTATCGGGATCAAGAGCTGCTTCTGAGGCATCCGCTCCAAGAGATGATGGGACAGCTCCCGGACACGGGGATGCCCATCCAGCACATTCATCTCGCCGCTTTTGATCAAGCGACTTTGAGAATGCTGCTGAAGCCCGTTATGCAAGGGGAGATTGAAGGGGACAGCGAGTTAATTAGTGTTTTGTTGCGGAAAACTGAAGGAAACCCTCTATATTTGCAGCAATTTCTGCAGGACTTATGGGTTCACAAGCTCGTGACCTTCAATGAACGAAGCAGAATCTGGGAATGGGATGTTCGGCGAATTCAGGAGCGGGATGTGCCCCACCAAGCGGCGGAATTCATGTCGGACTCGCTCAAGCAGCTACCCGCTCATACCGTTGGTGTGCTTAGTCAAGCGGCGTGTCTAGGCAAGCAATTTGATCTGTATACGCTCTCTGCCGTGACAGGTCTCTCTACAGATCAACTATTAGCGGCCGTGGAAAGTGCTGTAAGCCGTCGGATGCTGCAGCCGATTCATGGCATACCGATGAATTATGCTTTCCAGCATGAGCGTATACGGCAATCCGCATATGCGTCGGTATCCGAGCGGGAGAAGACTCGGCTGCATATGGAGATTGGGCTGCTTATGGTACAGCGCATGAATGCTGGCGAGGATATCTCAATATGCGACATATTAAGTCATTGGAATCAAGCGTCGCAAGCGCTTGTGCTTCGAGGGAGAGGGCAAGAGCTGGCAGAAATGAACCTGCAAGCGGGTCTTGAGGCGAAGCAATCCGAGGATATCGAAGCCGCGCTTGATTACTTTCGTCAGGCTACGAAGTTGTTGGAAGAGGAAGGATGGGACAGCTGCTATTCGTTAACTTATCAAGCCTATAAGGAACGAGCGGAAGCGGAATTTTTGAGCGCTCATTTTTCTGAAGCTCAGCAATTATTTCATCATATTTTGAGCCATGCCGCGACAGATTATGATAAAGCGAAAGCTTGTCTTATGTTGATTCGGATGGAGACGAATCGCGATCGCTTTCATGAAGTGCTTGCTTTAAGCGAGAAGGCTTTAGGGTATCTTGGCCTCCGTTATCGTTCGAATGCCGGTTCGTCGCAATTGCTGCGGCAATGGATGCGGATACGATGGAAGCTTCGCAACACATCTGTTGAGATGCTCGAATTTTATCCCCCCATGACGGATGAACGGCATCAAGCGGCGATGTCTATTCTGGATTATGCGAGCCATGCCAGCTTCGTGCTGGATAAGAACGGATGGTTCTCCTCTATTCTAATGATGCTGGAGCTGACGATAGATGATGGAATGACGGAAGAAGCTTCCGTCGCATTCGCCGGATATGCCATGGTGCTAAGCTTTAAGTTTCATCAGCATGAAGCAGCTTATAAGTGGGGAACGCTTGCTTGCAAAGTGTCCAAGTCGAACGCGAGGCTGCATGCTTTGGCTGTCAGTTCCTTCTCGGTGTGCTATAACAGCTGGAGAAGATATGAGCCCCATTTTTTGCCGGTTTCCGCAGATACGGCCAGCAAGAAGGCGCTGCAGTCCGGCGATCTCTGGAACGCCAATCAGAGCATGTTGCTTAACTGTGCGCTGCTTTTTCAATTCAGCCACCCGCTCAGAGACATTTATCGCAGACTTTTGGAGTACGCCCCTCATTTTCAAAGGAACGACAATCTTCTGCATGGGAAGCAAGCGGCTATTCTCGCTCGTATGATTCAGGAGCTGACAGGATATCAAGCTGAGCATGATCCGTATATCGGAATTGACATTCAGGAGAGATCGTTTGTTGAAGATGTGTCTGGTACCAATGATTATTTTCTCCAGGAATTCGTGTATATCTATCAATATATAACCGGTTATCTCTTCGGTCATTATGAGCAAGCCTATGTAGCGCTTGAAGGTTGCATGCAGCTTGCTGAACTGCGCTCTGAACCGTCTGCGGATTCATCCAGCCACGACTATTATCGTGTGTTGGTTCTAAGAGAAAGATACTCCGCCCGGACGAAGCGGGAACAAGCAGGAGACTGGCGAGAAATTCGCCGGTGTCTCAGAAGACTGAAAACAATGGCGCGCCACTCTCCCCAAAATGGCTTGCACAAATACTTGCTGGCCAAGGCGGAGGCGGCGTCCCTGAGAGGCCGTGATCGTCAGGCGGAGTCATTATATGAGCAAGCATTGGAAACGGCTGTCGCCAACGGTCTCATTCATGACGCCGGTACGGCGGCAGAGTGCTTCGCCAAGCATTGTATCGCCAGGGGGAAGGTTCGGCTTGCCAAGCTCTATATCCATGAAGCCTATGAGTCTTATCGGAGATGGGGAGCGCTTGCCAAGGCAGCAAGTATGGAAGTAATGTACAGGCACTTGTTGCATCTTAAGCGGGAGACGGATACCGATCTGGAGCGTATCGATTATCTCTCTGTTGTCATGTCCGCGCAGGCTTTGTCCGGCGAGATGGAGATGGACAAGCTGCTTCGCATGCTGATGCGGATCATGATGCAGAATGCGGGGGCGGATTACGGCGCGCTTATGTTCGAGGACGAAGAAGGTTGGAAGATCGAAGCTTGTGGATCATCGGAAGAACTGCATATTGCTTCGACTCCGCTGGAACAGGGGCAAGATCTGGTTCCCGTCGCGATTATCGACTATACCGCAAGAACGAGAGAAGAAGTAGTTCTGAACGATGCCGCTGCCAGCGGGTTGTTCCAGCGGAATGACTACATTAAGAACAAAGAATTGAAATCCGTGCTTTGCTTGCCAATTACGAACCAGAACAAGCTGATCTGCCTGCTCTATCTGGAGAACAACTTGTCGTCAGGGGTATTTACGGAGGAGCGGCTGGACGTGTTGAAGCTGCTCAGCTCACAATGTGCCATATCCTTAGCGAATGCCAAGTTGTATTCAGGCATTCAATATTTGAAGAGCAACTTGGAGGATCAAGTTGCGGAACGAACAAGCGCACTGGAAAAATCCATGCGTGCAACCTCAGAAGCGTTAGCCGAGACGACGGTCTACGCAGAGCGAACAAGGATCGCGCAGGAGATTCATGATATTGTCGGCCATACTCTCACCTCAACAATTCTTCAGATTGAAGCGGGTAGACGGCTTCTGCAAAAGGACATGGACAGCGCGGTCGTGCGACTGAAGGAAGCGCAAGACCTTGTTCGGCACAGCTTAAGCGAAATTCGCAATTCCGTCCATATGCTGAAGGAGGACAAGTACTATGATATCGAAGTGTCGCTTCGGCAGCTTATTTATGACACGGAGCGAAATACGGGGGTAGTCGTGCATGCGTCGATTGACTCTGTACCGCATCTGTCTTTTATGCACAAGAAGGTCGTCTATCACGCGTTACAGGAAGGGTTAACGAATGGCATTCGGCATGGGGACAGCAATGAATTTTATTTTCGTCTGGAAGATAACGGATCAAGAGTGCTGTTCAGCCTCGCCGACAACGGCAAGGGTACGAGTCGTATTGAGATGGGATTCGGGCTTACTATGATGAGGGAGCGCGTACAACAGTTGAAGGGAACGCTTCAGATGGATTCCGAGCCGAATAAAGGGAGCTTGCTGCGTATTCAATTGCCGTATGAAAACTAAAAAAGCGGGAAGGTGTCATATGATCACTATAGTCATAGCGGACGATCAGATGCTGACGAGAGAAGGATTAAAGACCATTCTGGATCTGGAGGACGATATCGAAGTCGTCGGCATTGCCCGTAACGGAGCGGAAGCTTGCGAGCTTGTCGCTACTCTTCATCCGACGCTTGCGATCCTGGACGTTCAGATGCCGGAGATGGATGGCATTGCAGCATTGAAGGAGATCAAGAAGAGCCATCCGGAGACGTTCGTTCTTATCTTGTCCACGTTCCTTGATGACAACTATATCGTAGACGGCATGGCGAGTGGCGCGAGCGGCTATCTGTTGAAGGATATGGATGCGGATAAAATGATTGCAGCGATTCGCGACACCGTATCCGGTCAGTTCATTCTACCGTCGGCGGTAGCTGCCAAGCTGGCGACTCGCCTATCGCAGATATCCACGCTGAACCCTTATTCTGCATCCACCCGGGTTCAAAGCGTTCAGCTGACCGATCGCGAGAAGGAGCTGGCCGAGCTCGTATTGAAGGGGTACAGCAATCGGGAGATTGCAGCAACCCTGTATATCTCGGAGGGGACTGTTCGCAATTATATCAGCAATCTCTATGGCAAATTGGATGTAATGGATCGCGTACAGGCGATTGTACGCTTGCAGAGTTTTATGTGAAGACGCGTTACTACTTAGGTCTAGTCGGCACAAGGTACGTTTGACGGGGCTATGTGAGCAAAATGAGCGATAGCGCACACTTTTTTCTATTTTTCCGATTCTATGTGAACAAAATGAGCGATAACTCCTACTTATTGGCGGTACGAGGCACGCTTGACAGGGCTATGTGAGCAAAATGAGCGATAGCGCACACTTTTTTCTGTTTTTCCAATTCTATGTGATAGGAAAGTGCTCACCTGTGGACAGCATTATTTTATCGCTATCTCCCTTAAACTGGGTCCAGACGAAGCCGAACGGAGAGTGGTCTTCGTTTTTGTATCGGAGGCGAGAAGCGCCTTGAAGAATTGCCCGGCTTTCTTGTCATTGTCCGATGCGGCGATGAAGCGCCCTGTATGCTTCTTCTGTCCGGTATCGCCATCGAACAGGGAGAACTCTGAATGGGTCCATCGATATTGCTGTAAGTCAGATAGCGAACCAAGACGTCTGAGTCAGTCCAGCCGTACCAATCTATATTGGTCGTATTGCCGGAGAATTCGGGAGCTTCTAGTGTAATGGCCTTGCTGTTCTCCGACAACGGAAGCATAATCAACTTCCTTTGGCCGGCAACCATCGACGTATCTATGCGTATTTCCGCTCCAAAGGCTTCTACCTGCGGCCTCTTCCTTCCACAGATCGAGAAGCTCCGTCGTCGGTTCTGTTGTTGATGCCGGTAGTGATGCAGGCGTTGCCGTTGCCTTTACCGAATCAGGCATGGCAGACAATTCGATAGCATTCTTCCAACTGTTTATGTTTTCTTCACGAGGCTCGAAGATGGTGCAGCCCGTCATGAACAACAAGATGATCAGCAGAGGGAATAGCCCTATGGACAGGTGTTTTCATTTCGCATTCCACACCATTCTATCCCAATACTCCTCCAAAGCCTCATGCCAATCCGCTCCTCTATATGCCTATTGTCCATTAACATTTTTTGGTGGGTGAAAGTTGCGATATCGCAAGAGAAAATTGGCAGCCGAAACAGTCTTCAATCGCTCAAATTTATCATTTAACAGCAAAAGTGTGGAGATAAGTGATGGTTATCGCTCAAAGTGGTAACACAGCAGAAAATTGAGGCTGAGGAGCACTCATTGGAGCGCTGGAGTCATGAGAAAGTTGCACTTCTATTTTTAACCTTTCAGTTAAATCAAATATTGATGTTTATTAATAATCCAGTGTTTTTTCCTCATATCGCGTATGTTAAAATGTGTAATGAGGTTATTGCCAATGTGGTTAAAATGGGGGAAGTAGAAGGATTCACAAACTACAAGCTAGTTTGAGATGAGATTTATAGTCCGGTGCGAACCCGAAGTGAACATTAAAATCCGGGGAGGTTCGCAATCCCTTGATAAGACTGGGGTTGCGGCTGTATTGCAAGAAATTGGGCAGATCGTTTTGTCGCGAAGCGAAGGGGTTCGCGCAAATTTGCTTAAAATCTCTAGTCGCATCAAGCCTCCCATGGGGTACAGTCGCTCCCTACGCGGGAGCGTGGATTGAAACTCCGCCCATCAATACGCTGGCTACGCGGTCGCGGTCGCTCCCTACGCGGGAGCGTGGATTGAAACGGAGATGTCGCGCGGCCGTTTCGTCTATGATTTCGTCGCTCCCTACGCGGGAGCGTGGATTGAAACCGATGCGGAGATACTGGCGAATCCATTTCACCGCGTCGCTCCCTACGCGGGAGCGTGGATTGAAACTACCCACGATGCTGGGCACGACTGGCGGTAACGTCGCTCCCTACGCGGGAGCGTGGATTGAAACATTGGGATATGCCGCGAGCTTCCCACATTGGGCGAGTCGCTCCCTACGCGGGAGCGTGGATTGAAACCGATAGCGTTAGACCGAACGGTGTTTAGCGAAGCGTCGCTCCCTACGCGGGAGCGTGGATTGAAACCGTATTCGTTGGCGGTGCGCTGCCGTCGAGTAAGTCGCTCCCTACGCGGGAGCGTGGATTGAAACATTTTATCCACCTCCTAGTATGGCATGTTTTTGGTCGCTCCCTACGCGGGAGCGTGGATTGAAACCATGCCAATCTATGCCAGCTTGATTACAGGTATGGTCGCTCCCTACGCGGGAGCGTGGATTGAAACAACTTTTGATAAAGCTTTAAATCCAGAGGGAGTTGTCGCTCCCTACGCGGGAGCGTGGATTGAAACTCTTCCCGAGCTGTCCGCATTGTTTGATCTGGGAGTCGCTCCCTACGCGGGAGCGTGGATTGAAACGACTTTTTTCCGCGCATTACGTCATGGGCGAAGTGATAGTCGCTCCCTACGCGGGAGCGTGGATTGAAACACCAAACTGGCGGCACTCACCAAAAATATCCCGGTCGCTCCCTACGCGGGAGCGTGGATTGAAACACAAACGGAATCGCGGCGAAAAGAAAAGGAATTGTCGCTCCCTACGCGGGAGCGTGGATTGAAACATGGGGTGATGCGCTCACGAGCGGAAACTTTTCGTCGCTCCCTACGCGGGAGCGTGGATTGAAACTGTGTATGCTGGCGGTAACGTCGTTGCTCATAAGTCGCTCCCTACGCGGGAGCGTGGATTGAAACCTCGGCCGCAAACTTAGCGTCAAGTTCCGCCGCGTCGCTCCCTACGCGGGAGCGTGGATTGAAACGCGTACTTCTTGATCGCCGCGAACACCCCTTGCGCGTCGCTCCCTACGCGGGAGCGTGGATTGAAACAGGTGCTGGCCGCTGAACTGAGAAAGGGGTTGAGGTCGCTCCCTACGCGGGAGCGTGGATTGAAACACAGCAGATGACGTTTATGACGGGGTGCAATCGTCGCTCCCTACGCGGGAGCGTGGATTGAAACGTCAATGACTACTGTATCGAACGGCCACTGACTGGTCGCTCCCTACGCGGGAGCGTGGATTGAAACCGAATCGCGAAGCGGTTGTATTTTAAATCATTAGTCGCTCCCTACGCGGGAGCGTGGATTGAAACGATAGCTTTGCTATAACCCCTGAACGGTACATTCGTCGCTCCCTACGCGGGAACGTGGATTGAAACAGTCCTCCAATCTACCAACTATCATTACTCCTCGGTCGCTCCCTACGCGGGAGCGTGGATTGAAACCGAATCACGTACACGAAATGCCTCACACTCATATGTCGCTCCCTACGCGGGAGCGTGGATTGAAACCAACATGGACCACCTGCACGCAATTCCTGAGCGTCGCTCCCTACGCGGGAGCGTGGATTGAAACATGGCAAACATGCATCTGCAATTAATACTTGGGTCGCTCCCTACGCGGGAGCGTGGATTGAAACTGACCGCTATCATCAACTGGCGAACAGCTAGAAGTCGCTCCCTACGCGGGAGCGTGGATTGAAACTTTATGTCTCGAAATGGGACGATCCACACACATGTCGCTCCCTACGCGGGAGCGTGGATTGAAACAAAATATTTACGGAAGAACAAATGGAAAAGATGAGTCGCTCCCTACGCGGGAGCGTGGATTGAAACTGTAATGAGATCCAGAGGTTCGGGCCGTTTAACGTCGCTCCCTACGCGGGAGCGTGGATTGAAACAGGCATGGGCGCTGGAGCGTATGGCTTGGTTCATGTCGCTCCCTACGCGGGAGCGTGGATTGAAACGTTGATAGTCAGCGCCTCTCTCAGCTTTGCAACATGTCGCTCCCTACGCGGGAGCGTGGATTGAAACCCGTTCAACCTCTTCTGGACATAATCCGGCGTGTGTCGCTCCCTACGCGGGAGCGTGGATTGAAACATTCTCTCAGTCCTTTCATTGGCATAAAAAAAGAGGTCGCTCCCTACGCGGGAGCGTGGATTGAAACTACTACAGTTTATTATCTGATATACTGGTTATAGTCGCTCCCTACGCGGGAGCGTGGATTGAAACATGTCTGTTGGTGAGAACGCGACAGGAGAAGTGCGTCGCTCCCTACGCGGGAGCGTGGATTGAAACGTTTGTAACTGGATTAGCACACATTAATACTACGGTCGCTCCCTACGCGGGAGCGTGGATTGAAACACGCTCGCTCCCCTAGTAGGGCAAAGACGGGGAGGTCGCTCCCTACGCGGGAGCGTGGATTGAAACGTATCCGTCCACGTTGCCGCCGTCCAATCATACTGGTCGCTCCCTACGCGGGAGCGTGGATTGAAACATAATCACGTTTTGTCTTGGGTACGTCTTTGATAGTCGCTCCCTACGCGGGAGCGTGGATTGAAACCATCACTATCAATTAATTTAACTTGAGTAGTCTGTCGCTCCCTACGCGGGAGCGTGGATTGAAACACCAAAGCTATTGGAAATGCAACAACCCCTCCAGTCGCTCCCTACGCGGGAGCGTGGATTGAAACTTTGCTGGCGTTTCGATCGGGGCTTTGAATCGCAGTCGCTCCCTACGCGGGAGCGTGGATTGAAACAAAGATAGCGGTGGCGGATCAGGCGGAATAGTTGGTCGCTCCCTACGCGGGAGCGTGGATTGAAACTCGAGCTGCCGGATGTCGATTACGACAACGAAGGTCGCTCCCTACGCGGGAGCGTGGATTGAAACCAGTTCAAACCTACTTTTCAATCCTTTGCTCCAAGTCGCTCCCTACGCGGGAGCGTGGATTGAAACCCCTCTCAATGTTTATACCTTATTATAACCCGTTGTCGCTCCCTACGCGGGAGCGTGGATTGAAACACCCCTCTTGTATAAAAGGCTTGCCCTCCCTCTTGGTCGCTCCCTACGCGGGAGCGTGGATTGAAACGATCACTCCTTGTTATTTATATATCAAGTATATGTCGCTCCCTACGCGGGAGCGTGGATTGAAACCAAAATTGGAAGGCAGCCAACCCAGCTGTTGCAGGTCGCTCCCTACGCGGGAGCGTGGATTGAAACTTCAAAAGCTTATGATGATACCGACTCGTTGATGTCGCTCCCTACGCGGGAGCGTGGATTGAAACCTTACTGGCTGGACAAGAGGGAGATGTCTCAGGCGTCGCTCCCTACGCGGGAGCGTGGATTGAAACGGATAGCCTTACGCAGCGAAGTTTCAGCCCAGTGTCGCTCCCTACGCGGAAGCGTGGATTGAAACGGTGGAATACACTCAATCGCCCAAAACTGATCAACGTCGCTCCCTACGCGGGAGCGTGGATTGAAACTGCAATCGGAGGTCGTCATTAGATCCTATCGTGCGTCGCTCCCTACGCGGGAGCGTGGATTGAAACATGACCAATCCGGAGGAGGCTGCATTGCTGAAGGTCGCTCCCTACGCGGGAGCGTGGATTGAAACCGCACGACACGCCTAATAATCGGCGTCCAGGCTGTCGCTCCCTACGCGGGAGCGTGGATTGAAACCCCAGAAGTTCTGCGTAACCATGGATTGGACATGTCGCTCCCTACGCGGGAGCGTGGATTGAAACTCATTAAACGGAAGTACATGCCCTTTGTAATGAGTCGCTCCCTACGCGGGAGCGTGGATTGAAACATCAAAGCATGGGCTTGTCTTCAGCAATACTAGTCGCTCCCTACGCGGGAGCGTGGATTGAAACCGTATTTTAACGGAACCGACGGCGCGCTAATCGGTCGCTCCCTACGCGGGAGCGTGGATTGAAACAGGAATGCCATAAGCGTTTCGATTTTTATCTCTTGTCGCTCCCTACGCGGGAGCGTGGATTGAAACTCGGCGGCACTGTGCCGCTTTTACATGGTCTTTGTCGCTCCCTACGCGGGAGCGTGGATTGAAACCTTGAGCTCCTCAGTCTGTTTGGCACTAAATTGTGTCGCTCCCTACGCGGGAGCGTGGATTGAAACTCAACAGCTTCCAAGTGATCGAGCAACCCGGCAAGTCGCTCCCTACGCGGGAGCGTGGATTGAAACAAACGAAAAGCATGTTTGAATAACGGGATATATGTCGCTCCCTACGCGGGAGCGTGGATTGAAACAAGATATGGGACGATAGTCAGCAGTTTGTGGCTAGTCGCTCCCTACGCGGGAGCGTGGATTGAAACTGTCGAGCAGTCTGTCCCTTTCCTCTCTCAGTTTGTCGCTCCCTACGCGGGAGCGTGGATTGAAACAGCCCGGCAGCTGCACATATTAGCTGCAAGCTGTGTCGCTCCCTACGCGAGAGCGTGGATTGAAACGATCCGGGTAATTGCCTTTTGTTTGAAATCGACGTCGCTCCCTACGCGGGAGCGTGGATTGAAACAAAGTTGATCTGTGAGCTTTGTTGAATGCCCGGAGTCGCTCCCTACGCGGGAGCGTGGATTGAAACAAAATATGCAGAGTGCAGAGGTGATAAGATGCTTGTCGCTCCCTACGCGGGAGGGGTTGAAACTGGAAAACGCGGATTTAATACGCACCATGGTATTGTCGCTCCTAGCACAGGAGCATAGCCGCCCCTTCAGCAGTGACGATTGCTGAATTGAGCGGCTTTTTATATAGGTGTGTAGACCTAAAAAAAGTACATGAAATTTCTGTGATTTAAAAGGAAAACATTAACTTTTATAGAATATGATATGGTGATGTATGATTTTGTCGAAGTTTGATTTTCTAGCTCATTTCCTTATAGAAGGCGGGTGAAATATGTCTTTTTATGCGCATACGAAGGAGGAAGGCCAGCCCCAATTGCTATTGCATCATTTGGAAAATGTAGCACGCTTGGCTGAACAGTATGCGAATGTTTTCGGGGCAGGCCACTTAGGATATATCGCTGGACTGATGCATGATCTCGGAAAGTATTCAGATGAGTTCCAACAGCGTCTTGCCGGGAGTAAGCGTCGCGTCGATCATTCTACTGCAGGAGCAAGGTGGGCTCTTCACGCTGAATGGTTAACGAAATATAAGGGTGCGACGGGACTCGATGCTTTTTTTGCAAAGTTAGTGTCTATGGCTATTGCCGGACATCATGGCGGCTTGAGAAATTACGGCACGAAGGACGCAGAAGGTACATATTGGCATCGTATCGCAAGAGAATCTCCCTCTATTCCATCATTTACAGCGGCATGGGGTGAGCTTCATATTAAAGAAATGCCAAGAACAATTCCCCAAGGCTTCGCTCCTAGGTTGCTTTGTGTAGATAATCTGGGATGGAAGTACAGCTTTCTGGGTCGAATGATCTATTCTAGTCTTGTGGATGCCGACTCCGTAGATACAAGGGACTATTGCAATGATGGTGATCGATTACTGATGGAGAATAGATCAATTCCATCTATGCAACAATTATTTGAAAGGCTGCAACTACACTTGAAGTCATTCAGCGATGCGGACGACTCAGTCGTCAACAGGCAGCGCCAAAACATTCAACAAACATGTTTGCGTCAAGCCGAATTACCGCCCGGTTTATTTTCGCTCTCTGTGCCGACAGGCGGCGGGAAGACGTTCTCTTCACTTGCATTTGCACTGAAGCACGCCAGCTTGCACGGCAAGCGCCGAGTCATTTATGTCATTCCATTTACCAGCATTATTGATCAGACAGCACGACATTTTCGGAAAGCAGTGGGAGACGAAGCTGTGCTGGAGCATCACTCTAATTTTAATCACGAGGAATATTCGGAAAATTATGACGATGACGAGATTAGACGATTAAAGCTGAGTACCGAGAACTGGGATATGCCTATAATCGTCACGACATCGGTACAGTTTTTTGAGTCCCTATTCGCCAATCAGAGAAGCAAGTGCCGGAAGCTGCATCATATCGCCGATGCTGTCGTTGTACTCGATGAAGCGCAGAGTTTGCCCAGAGGCTATATGGCGCCATGCTTGCGAGCATTGGAAGAACTGGTCGAATCGTATGGCTGCACGACTGTATTATGCACGGCTACGCAACCTCCCTGGGAACAACTCGGAGCTGCGGTTACAGAAATGATGGATAGACCTACTCCTCAAGAGTTGTTCCATGCGTTCAAGCGAGTAGAAATTTCTTCGCACGGCTCGCCAGCAAGGCCGATCGGCGACGAGACTGTCGTCGATTGGATACTGAGCAACAGACAATTACTCTGTATAGTCAATACTCGCAGACATGCCAAGGAACTATATGACCGGTTGAAAGGGGAAGCTGCTGAAGGTCTGTACCATCTTAGCGGTCGCATGTGCGCGAGACATCGTCAAGAGGTGTTGGAGGAGATCAAAGAACGATTGATAGATCAACTCCCCTGCCGATTAATATCCACTCAGCTTATTGAAGCGGGTGTGGATATTGATTTTCCTATCGTGCTGCGCGCGATGGCAGGGTTGGATTCCATCGCACAAGCGGCAGGCAGATGCAATCGGGAAGGGAAGCGCGATAAGGGCGAGGTACGGGTCTTCTATCCCGAGCAGCATGGCATGCCCTCGCGAGGTTGGATGAAAGAAACTGCGACGGAAGCGAGCAATGTGATGCGTTATGTGCATGCAGATCCGTTATCGCAAGAAGCAATGGATAACTACTTTGATCGAATTTACGGATTGAACGGTACTCCAATAGCAGTCAAGCAACGCTTCCGCTCGCATAACAAGCTTATTGACTCCGAGGGTATTTTGGATTTGTTGTGGGACAAGCGGAAGAACGGGGAAATCCCCTTTCAGGAAATTGCGGAGCGTGTTCAGTTTAACGATGATAGCATGCGGGCAATTATTGTGCCTTACGATGAGAAGGCGGTGGAGTGGATCGAGGAGTTGAAGGGCAGCCCGTACCCGAATAAGCAACTTCGTGCTTTGCAGCCTTATTCGGTTCAAGTGTACCAGCATGAGTTGACTGCCATGCTCCAAGCCGATTTGCTGCGGCAAGCAAGCGGTGCATTATATTTGACCGACGCTTCCTATTACAACGCAGAAGCGGGATTGCTTCAAGCAGATGCTTCTGTCGAACAAGACATTTTAATTTTCTAATAATGAAGGAGATGTACGCATGGGTTACGGGATCAAGCTGAAGGTGTGGGGAGATTATGCTTTGTTCTCCAGACCTGAGATGCGGGTAGAGCGAGTAAGCTATGATGTCATGACGCCCTCAGTGGCCAGAGGGATTCTGGAAGCCGTACATTGGAAGCCGGCTATCAGCTGGCGGATCGATCGCATTCATGTGCTGAACCCCATCGTATTTGACAATATTCGGCGCAACGAAGTGGAGTCGAAGGCATCGAAGAGAAAGACGGAGATCTATGCAACTGAAGAGCGCCAACAACGCGCATCTTTGGTGCTTAAAGATGTTGCTTATATTATAGAAGCCCACTTTGAGATGACCGACAAGCAAGGAGAGGAAGATACGCCGGAGAAGCATTATAATATCTTCCTTCGTCGGGCAAGACAAGGCCAATGTTTTCATCGGCCTTACTTCGGAACACGCGAGTTTCCGGTTCAATTCGAGTTGATCGAGGACGATGGAGATATTGCCAATAGTGTGCATTCAGGAACGGTGGACCTTGGTTATATGCTGCTGGATCAGACCTATCAATTGAATGACAAGGGTGAAGTTGTGGAAGTGACGCCGTATTTCTTCCGAGCGGAGATGATTAACGGCATTGTGGAGGTTCCGTCTAGAAGGGAGGCTATGCGTTGATCCTTCAATCGCTCTACGCCTATTACGAGAAATTGCTGGAAGAAGAAAGCGATGGCATTCCGCGTGAAGGGTATAGTGCTGTTGCTGCCGCTTTTGAAGTTCATTTGGACGAAGAAGGACAAGTTTCCAGTATTATTCCTTATGTGAATGAAAAGGGTAAGCCGGCGAAGCGAACTTACATTGTGCCGGAGCAGCGGAAACGAGCAGGGAAGACAATCGTTCCATACTTTCTCTGTGATAAAGCGGAGTACTTATTTGGGGAATCGTTGGAAATGCGGGAAATATGTCGAATAGAGATGCGAGCGGAGTGGCAGAAGATTTTAGATAGAGTGAAAGAGAATACGCCTGAAGTACAAGCTCTCCATAAGTTCATTGCATGGGATGCCGAGCAGCTAACTGCACAGTTGGACGGAATACTGTCGGAGGATGTGCGAGCTTCATTGCTGGGTGGCGGTTTTTGCGTGTTGCGATATGCACCGACAGGGCGGTATATGCACGATGACCGCATGTTGCAGACAGCTTGGGAGGGCTACAGCCAACAAGAGCAGAACGGAGCGGCAGGGGAAGAGCAAATGTGTTTAATGACGGGAGAAATTGTACCTGCCAGCCAGATTGCAAGGCTTCATCCAAACATTAAAAATGTAGTAGGCGCTCAATCCTCTGGCGCAGCGATTGTTTCATTCAATATTCCTTCTTTCTGTTCGTACGGCAAGGAGCAATCTTATAACGCCCCAACTTCAAAAAAAGCGGCAGATGCATACGGCTATGTCCTGAACAGATTGCTGGCAGATCCCAAGCATCGTGTGCGCTTTAACGATACGACAGTTGTGTTCTGGGTGGAGTCGGGTCAGCAAGAAGAACAGGAGTTCCTGACATGCCTATTGCAGGAAAGTAGTGAACAAGGGGGTAACCACATTGAAAATCCGGATGCTGATAGTATTCGAGAACGAGTCAAGGGCGCTGTTGAAGGGATACGCAAAGGCCAGCGGTTCCAAGATACGTTCGATGATTTGAACGGAGATGCCAAGTTCTATGTGCTGGGCCTGTCGCCGAATGCGGCGAGAGTTGCCATCCGCTTCTGGTATACCGGGACGCTGAAAGAGCTGGGAGCTAAAGTATGGCAGCATTATGAAGACTTGTCCATCGTAGGTCTGAACCGTAGCCCCGCCATTCGTGAGATACTGCGGGAGCTGGCCGTTGGCCGAGAGTGGGGCAACATTCCCCCGAACATGGAAGGACAATTGTTCCGATCGGTGATGCTTGGCGGAGCTTATTCCCGTGCTGTATTCGTTCAGCTAATCAATCGGATACGAGCGGACAAGGACAATCCGCAGAAGGGGATTTATAAGATCGGAGCATTGCGGGCAGCGATGCTGAAAGCATATTTAAAACGTAGCGCTCGCTTGAGAGGCGACGATCAATTGGAGGGAGAGTTGACAATGGGCGAAAATGTGGAATCTAAAAGCGTACCGTACCATCTGGGAAGATTGTTTGCTTGTCTGGAGAAAACGCAGGCGAATGCACTGGGCCAGCAATTGAATGCAACTGTAAGGGACCGCTTCTGGGGGGCGGCTTCGGCATCTCCGTCTACCGTGTTTCCAAGATTGTTGAACCTGGCGCAGCATCATGTGTCCAAAGACGAGCAATGGGGCAGATACAATGACGATCTGATACAAAAAGTAATGACGGCTCTGCCAGAGAAGCTTCCCCGCAGATTGACATTGGAAGAGCAAGGCATGTTTGCTATCGGCTATTACCATAAGCGTGAAAGCTTCTATACGAACAAGAAAGACCAATAAACCTAATAAAGGGGACATCCGCTATGAATAAAACGCCATTAACGAAAAGATATGAGTTCGTTCTATTATTTGATGTAGAAAATGGGAATCCGAACGGTGACCCTGATGCAGGCAATCTGCCGCGCATCGATCCGGAGACAGGCTGCGGTCTCGTGACAGATGTATGCATGAAGCGCAAAGTGCGCAATTATATTGAGCTAGCTCAGGAAAATGCGCCGTCATATGAAATCTATGTGAAGGAAGCTGCCGTCTTGAATAATTTGAACAAAGAAGCGTTCCAGCATCATCCCGATATGGAGTTAAAAGAGAAAAAGGCGGAGAAAATGGAGGCGAAAAAGCGGGATGATCAACAAATTCTCGCTAGATGGATGTGTGACAAATATTATGACATACGCGCATTCGGTGCGGTCATGACTACGGGAGTGAATTGCGGGCAGGTGCGCGGTCCTGTACAATTCAGTTTTTCCAAAAGTGTAGACCCGATCTCGCCTGTTGATGTAACGATTACTCGCATGGCGGTGACGAATGAGAGGGATGCAGAGAAGGAGCGCACGATGGGGCGCAAGAGCATTGTACCTTATGGCTTATACCGGATGGAGGGCTTCATCTCGGCTCCGCTTGCGAATCAGACGAACTTCGGTGAGGAAGATTTAGAACTGCTATGGTCGGCGCTAGTGAATATGTTCGATCATGACCGATCCGCATCGAGAGGCAAGATGGCTGCGCAGAAACTGATCGTATTCGAGCACGAATCGAAGCTTGGCAACGCTCCGGCGCACAAGTTGTTCAAGCTCGTTCAAGTTGAGCGTAGACCGGAGTCGGAGCTGCCACGTTCTTTCGACGATTATGAGGTGACAATTGGCGATGCGCCTGGCGGCGTAAACATTTTGGAGAAGCTATAAACTGCTAGGGGGGCAGAGCGATGATAGTGGAAGTAGAATCGGATGATGATTATCTTATGATTTCGGGTATTCAACATTATGCCTTCTGCCCCCGTCAGTGGGCATTAATTCATATCGAGCAGCAGTGGAAGGAGAATGTGCTGACGACTGAAGGCAATGATGTGCATGAACGGGTGGATGATGATAACTTTGATGAAACCCGCAAGGATAAGCGCATCGTTCGTAGAATGCCCTTGTTATCGGAGAAATATCGTATACGGGGATTCGCAGATGTAGTTGAATTGAATCGGGTGGATCAGGATGCGTCTGGAACGATCAAGCTGGAAGGACGCGACGGATGCTGGTTGGTAAAACCGATTGAATACAAGCGTGGTAAGCCGAAATCGGACGATCGGGATGCGTTGCAATTATGTGCACAAGCGATGTGTCTGGAAGAAATGATGCATGTAGAGATTACAGTAGGTGAAATCTATTACAACGAGATTCGGCGGCGAGAGAAGGTTGAACTGACAACGGCGTTACGAGAACGAGTCATCGAAGTGATTGGACATATGAGAGAGTTGTATGATTCGGCTCATACGCCTAAAGCTGTGTATAAAAATCATTGCAAATCATGCTCGCTGTTCACATTATGCAAGCCCAAGTGGAGTCAAGATCATGCGAGATCAGCAGCTTATTACGTTAAGCAGGCGATTAAGGAAGAGGTGGAAGCATGAGACGATTGCTGAACACCTTATATCTCACTATGGATCAGGTGTATGTGAGCTGCAAGGGTGAGACATTACTCGTTCGTGCAGAAGGCGTGAAGGAAATACAAGTACCCATTATTAATCTGGAGTCTGTCGTTATATTTGGGTATCAGGGGATGAGTCCAGAAGCGATGAGTCTATGTGTGGAGAATAACGTTGCACTTATCTTTCTCACGCCTGCGGGAAAATTCAAAGCTAGAGTGACCGGAGAGACGACGGGCAATATTCATTTGCGTCGTACGCAATATCGTTGGTGTGATCAAGCGGAGCAGTCTCTGCGGCTTGCCAAGCGGTTTATTTACGCTAAGATCGTGAATGCTCGTGTCTCAGTGAAACGTACCTTGAGGGATTATGGGGAACGGGTGGATGTGCAACAGTGTGAACGAGTAGTATCATTGCTAAGCAGACAATTAAGAGAAGTTGAGCAGAGCCAGACTTTGGACGAGTTGCGAGGGGTAGAAGGGTTGGCTGCCAGACATTATTTTTCCGCGCTTTCTGAGCAGATTATGGCAGATCGGGCGGACTTTCCTTTCATGGGGAGAGTTAGACGACCGCCGAGAGATCGCGTGAATGCCTTGTTGTCATTTTTGTATACATTACTCGCCAGTGATGTGACTAGCGCTTTGGAAACGGTAGGACTTGATCCTCAAGCAGGATATCTTCATCGGGATCGTCCTGGAAGGAATGGGCTGGCGTTGGATTTAATGGAAGAGTTTCGCGTGTACTTGGTGGATCGATGCGTATTGACGCTTATTAATCGTAAGCAGGTAGTACGCGATGATTTCATTGAGAAAGAATCGGGAGCATTCGTGCTGACGGACGACGCTAGGAAAGTTGTGCTGACAGAATGGCAGAAGCGTAAGAAAGAAGAGATTCGCCATCCTTTCTTCGATGAAAAAATAGCGATCGGATTATTGCCTTATGCGCAAGCGATGTTGTTAGCACGACATATGAGGGGTGATTTGGATGATTATCCGCCATTCTTCTGGAAGTAGAGGAGAACGCTTATGATGGTGCTCATTACTTATGATGTCAACACATCGTCGGATGGAGGACAGCGAAGGTTACGTCATGTAGCCAAGACCTGTGAGAATTACGGTCAGCGTGTTCAGAACTCCGTATTCGAGTGTTTGGTTGACCCGCAGCAGTTCAAAGAATTGCAATTGAAATTGGAGAAAATCATTGACCCGTCTGTAGATAGTTTGAGATATTATCAACTAGGGGCGAAATGGAAGAGGAAAGTGGAGCATGTCGGCGCAAAGCAAGGTTACGATGTGGATGGCTTGTTATTGATTTAATTGTGCGAACCCCAAGTGAACATGAAAACCCGGGGAGGTTCGCAATCCCTTACTGAGACTGGGATTTCGGACGTTTTTCAGGAAATCGGACATGCGTCATTTTTGCAAGTTCAGTGGGTTCGAGCATACTGCCTTAATACCCCTAGAGCCATCAGGCTTTTCTAGGGATGCAGGTCGCTCCCCGTGCGGGAGCGTGGATTGAAACAGGAACAGCGGGTAAATAAACTCAATGACGAGTTGGTCGCTCCCCGTGCGGGAGCGTGGATTGAAACTTCGCTCGCTCCGTGTTCTGGGAGCTACATGCAGGTCACTCCCCGTGCGGGAGCGTGGATTGAAACAGGTTAAGCCAGCCCTGAACGCGATCATTATCAGTCGCTCCCCGTGCGGGAGCGTGGATTGAAACAGGTTAAGCCAGCCCTGAACGCGATCATTATCAGTCGCTCCCCGTGCGGGAGCGTGGATTGAAACCTCCGAAGCAGCCGCGCATAGTCTGGCTTGTACGTCGCTCCCCGTGCGGGAGCGTGGATTGAAACATACGGCCATGCTCGATCAGACCGCCATTCTCGGTCGCTCCCCGTGCGGGAGCGTGGATTGAAACATCAGTAAATCCCATGAACTGTTCAGCAGGGCAAGTCGCTCCCCGTGCGGGAGCGTGGATTGAAACGGTTTAAACTCTGCATAAAGGTCATATAGGCGCCGGTCGCTCCCTGTGCGGGAGCGTGGATTGAAACTTTCTCCTTGACGAAAAGAGCTGCAACCCCGACGTCGCTCCCCGTGCGGGAGCGTGGATTGAAACGAGAGAGCGCCAAATGCCTCGGCCAGCAGCTGCAGTCGCTCCCCGTGCGGGAGCGTGGATTGAAACTTTAGGCGAGACCCCTATCGAGTATGGCTTGCCTGTCGCTCCCCGTGCGGGAGCGTGGATTGAAACCGGTACGACTATATAAGTATAAGGAGCGTGATTGTCGCTCCCCGTGCGGGAGCGTGGATTGAAACGATTTCCATCGGCGTCAGCTCGTCGATAGGATAGTCGCTCCCCGTGCGGGAGCGTGGATTGAAACCAAAGGCTATACGAAGCTTGCTAACTCTATTAGTGCCGTTCCCCATACGTGAACGTGGAATTAAACGTATAGATACAGATGGCGAAGCATTTTGATCCCGTCTCTACTTGAGCTTGCGATTCTTTTCATGTAGGAGTAAAGAATCGTCACATCAGTCACATTTACTGAATCGCGCGAGTTTATTGTGTATGTGTAGCTCATTATTGGGATCATGAATGTTTTGTGGTGAAATTACCCAATCGTAGCGCCAGAATCGTTACAATTTCATACAATTCGATGTACGCTAAGTACTGTTCGGAGAGGGGAAGTGGCATGATATTATCGGCATGGGGTTTCTTGGCATAACTGTACTGCCTGCTGGGAGATTCCCGTATCCCGGCACTCAGGAATTGGTAGAGACTTGTATGTCTGAAATGGTGCCGCCGCCATTCAGTTCTCTCTTCAGAAATGGTATGATGGAGTGGGTGATGCATACAATGACGAAAGATACGGCGCAATCCAAATCGACGGCCGGAAATAACGACCAAGCGGCCAATGCCAACGAGAAGATGGTTGAACTGCTCAAGGCCGTTTACCACAATGGCATGACAGCTTTGAAAATGTTCTTTGATGATGTATCCGGACAAGTCATGAATCAAGAGAGATACGGTCCTATTTTTGTGTTTCAAGTGATAGACGCAGACAAAAATGCGTATGCTTGCGGTTTTTTCTTGAAGGAGCTTGTTGCAAAATTCCAATCTGGCAATGATCCCGCACAATGGATGGCTTCTTTCTTCTTCGAGATGATGAAGGAGAAAGGCGGCAAGCCCCTTCCTACTCCTCCTGCAGGCGAAGATGCGACGAAGGCGTTCATCGATCGCACGCTCGTTCCGCATTGCATAGAAGCGGTAAGAGGCGAATTCGCGCCGGAGAACGTTCATGCAGGACTCGGTATTGTGCCGGAGCAAGGTCCGGTATTCGAGGCCGGATTCCGCAACATTAAGGATGGAAATAATGTGTGCGCGGTACCGCTGCATGTATTGATGGCTTATTGGCATCTGAATCGCGATCCTGCCGATCTATTAATTGAAGGCATGTACAATATTCACGAACAGAACAATAAGTCGTAAGCATGGTCTCATGCATGACGATGCTCCCCTCATGACGGACTGGTTCCGAATCAACCAGCTTCGCCAGGAGGGGATATTGTTATTATGAGCACCCGGCCCCCACAAGCCAGCAGTAGGTACCTGTTAACTGAATACCATCGCCAGCAAATCCGTCAGCGATTCATGACGATAGCGAGCCGTTACGCCATCGATTCGTTCCGAATGAACGTTGTCGTATCTGCGACTATCCGCTTGTTCGGTATGAAGGAAGCGCATTGTCATTTCATACGGACCGGGCAAGGCGTACGGCTGGTAGTGCGCCGATACGTTCTTGACAGCGGCTTTCACAGCTTCTTTCAACTCGGCATGTGAGCGGACGGGTGGCTTGATAAGGGCGGAATGCCGTCCAGTAGCCGTCTTCGTGGCGTATACGGATACATGGCCAAGTTGTTCCACCGCTTCCTTACAGGTCTTGTCATCGCCAGACACGAAGCATACCGGAACCCCCTGTAGCCCGAACAAGAGGGCATCCATTCCGATCTCGCCAATCATCTTCCCGTTCAGCTGAACGGATTGCCAGCCGCTCGACGACATCGTGTGGTCCCTGACCGCTTCGCGTGTGCCGCCCATTGCATGATAGCCGATAAGTAGTGCGGCTGCGAAGTCCGAAGTAAGCCCAGGGAAGCGATTCTCTATCCGCGTAGCTCCCATAGCGTATTCTGCAGCTGGGTGCAGCAACTCTGTCAGCAGATTATATCCGCTTCCGTGTGCATCCTTTACAATGATCTGAGTAGCTCCCGCTTCTACCAGTGCTTCTGTAACAGCGTTCACCTCCAGCGTGAGCAGTCGCCGCGCTTCCTCGTATAATGCTTCTCCTCGGAAAAGCTGCTCCCGCAACATAATGCCGGATATCCCTTCCATGTCTACGCTTACATAAACCTTCATACGTTCACCGCCTGATTCGTTTGATAATCTCTCATTTATGTTAACTTGCTAGAGTTATCCAATATTGTATAGTGTCACCGGAGATGATGCAATGCCATCGGACAATCTGATAATGATTAGCGTGGAGATCATAAACTGTGTTGTACCGGATAGTTTAATGGATTTTGTACAGTTATACTAGTTGATATCTCCCCATTTATACCAATTAAGTGGAAAAGGTACAGTTAAAAACGCCAATCTCGCATATGATTCCAACGATCGCTTAAAATAATAGCATGAAATCCATTTGATTGCGTAAAAATGGTTCATTGTGGAAGATAAACAACATAAAATCCAGTTAGTTGTGTTTGAGGTGAATGGCTAGTGGCTGAGAGTTAGGAAGAAGGGTTAGTGGTTGAGAGTTAGTAGAATACTAGTGGCTGATAGGTAGTGAAATGGCTAGTGGCAGAGAGTTAGGAGAATGGAACAAGAACGGAAAAAGCGAGGGCATCTGCCCCAGCTTATCCGCATTATGCATAGTGGAGGGTGCAGCCAATGAGCCAATGGGCAAAGCTCCATCAAGCGACAGGTGTACCGTTCCCGACAGGCTGATCCGGCTTCAGCAGGACAACATCTTCTTCGCCCGGTACTCCGCCGAGCACTAGTACTTCAGAGCGGAAGCCGGCAATGCGCCTTGGCGGGAAGTTGACGATGGTCACCACTTGCTGGCCGATGAGGTCCTCCGCCTTGTATCTTTCCGTAATTTGCGCCGATGATTGTTTGATGCCAAGCTCGCCCAAGTCAATTTCCAGCTTAATGGCAGGCTTGCGTGCTTCTGCGAAAAATTCGGCTTTTACAATCGTTCCGATACGAATATCCAGCTTATGAAAATCTTCAATAGTTGCCACTGTTCATTCTCATTCCTTTTTTTGTTGAATATTTATTGTTCAATTGCCATCTAATTGGTATAGTAAACCTGGAAAAAAGAAGCAAAGGGGCTGTAGTTTCATGAATGCAACAGATCTATTCCTATTAAATTGTGAAGAAGTTAGACGCAGAAGCATGATGGTATGGAAAGCGATACCTGAGAATATGCTGCATTGGAAGCCGGATAAAGACGCTTTAACCTGTGCGGAAACGATTAGGCATTTGCTGCAGGGCGAATTTCTTTTTCACCAAGTTCTTGTCGGAAGAAGCGGCAAGGCGCTAATCGGTTTGCATAACCCTTTTGAAGGGAGAGAGTTCCAATCTGTCGATGAGGAAATCGCATTCGCGCAGCCTTATCGCGAGCAATTTCTAGCCTATATAAAGAGCATTGATATCAATGACTTGAACAGCGTGCAAATTGACTTGAAAGATGAAGGTGGCTATATTCGGCCGCTTGGAGATATGCTACTGCGTATTCCTTACCACGAGGCAATCCATACCGGACAGCTGTTGAATTACATGAGAACGATGGGGGTTGCCCGTCCGCAAATATGGGATTAATAGCCGATATGAAGAGCTATTAATCAGCGTCATCCCAAAAGCTATAGATAAAGGATAGCATAATAATGCAGCATGAATGAACGTTATAATGAAATTGTACCAGTGAGCGCGACCACAGCTTCCTAAGTTTCAGTCCAACATGAGACGAAGAGGAGGAATGACAGTTGAAAGCGATAGCGTTAACAGGAGGTCGGGAGTCTCAAAAGGTAGACTTGATCCATACGAAAATACCGGAACGACGTTATCCCGACGATGTGCTTGTGCGAGTGCTGTCAGTCGGACTGGACGGTACGGACAGGGAAATTATCACTTCAGGATATGGCGTTATGCCGGAAGGCGAAGATAAGCTTATTATCGGCCATGAGATGCTGGGCGTTGTACTGGAAGCCGACAAGGGGGCGGACTTTCGGGCCGGCGATCTCGTCACCGCTCTGGTACGCCGGCCTTGCCGGGACTATTCCTGCACAACCTGCCGCAACGGACAGCAGGACTTCTGCGAGAGCGGCCAATATACGGAGCGCGGCATTCGGGCGGCGCACGGATATCTGAGCGAGTATATCGTGGAAGACAGCCGATATCTGGTGAAGGTGCCTGCGGATTGTGCCGTGTATGGTGTGCTGATAGAGCCGCAGAGCATCGTGGAGAAGGTGTGGAATCAGGTGCTTCGCATTCAGCAGCGTCTTATATGGCAGCCGCAAGCGGCGCTCATTACCGGCTCCGGTCCACTCGGCTTGCTGACAGCGCTCACTTGCAGAAGCCTTGGGCTCGATACGCATGTATGGTCCAAGTCGCCTTCCGATAGCGTGAATGCCGAGCTGGTCAGGCAATGCGGGGCGGTCTATGCGGAAGCAAGGGACAAGGAGGAGACGTTGACGGAATACGCGACGGCTGCAGGGCAGAGATTCGATATGTTATGGGAATGCAGCGGGCATACGCCATATGTCTTTGAAGGCATGAAGCTGCTCGCAAGCAACGGCTTGCTGGCTATGCTCGGCGTCAGTGCAGGGGATCGTCATATCAGCATTCCGGCGGATCTCATTAATCAGGAGATCGTGCTGCGCAACAAGTGTGTGATTGGCTCCGTCAACGCTTCTCGCAAGGATTTCGAGACGGGCATTCATCGGCTTAAGGAGATCGAGCGGCAATTCCCGGGTATCCTGCAAGGGCTTATGTCGGAGAGATTGCTTATAGATGAGGTGCCTGGAATCGACTTCGCGACTATTCGCATTAAGGCGGTTGTTGATCTTGTGCCGCCTTCGGCATGGACGGATCTGATAAGTGCAGAATGCCGCCCGCGTTACAGCTTCTCGGTGTGACGAACGCATACGAAGCGTTGAACACCCTGCCCAGGTGCAGATTTCTTATAGAAAAAGGACCTCAGTCGCCACTTTAAAGTGGCGACTGAGGTCCTTTTGTGCGATATGGCATGTTCCCCTGTAGCGACCGCTAGAATTGAATGGCGTGTCCAATATTAAGCATAGCGATGATAGCAACTGTTAGAAGTTGCTGTTCCCTGCTAATCAGCGGCAGATCAATTATGAGCAGAATAATCCATGAATGTGAGCTTTAATATCCATATTATTGCAATCAGAAGAGGAGTAAACTTATTGCTATAGTGATAAAAAGGGGGCGATGAGAGGATGAAGATTCAGCCGTTATTTAAACAGCATGTAATGGGACACAAGCTGAGATATGCCATTGGTGCAGCATTATTATCCATGTCTTGTCTGCTCCTGTTAGTTATTCCACAGCTTCTGAGACATTTCACGGACGGCTTGCAGACGTTGACGCTCACCGGAAAAGACATCATGACGATGGCGCTAGGGATTGTGGCGATCGGACTGCTAACCGCATTCTTCCGCTCGGTGGGACGCATCCAGCTGTTCGGTCTAGCGAGGGAGCAAGAGAGGAAGCTGCGCAATGACCTATTCGCCAAGTGGGAAGGGTTATCGAGCGAATATTTCAATCGCCAGCGAATTGGAGATTTGATGGCTCATGCCGTTAATGACATTAATGTCATGAGAGAAGTAAGCACGATGGGTGTATTTATGACGATTGAAGCAACGGTTCTGATAGGGGTGGCGCTTGTCGCCATGGCCGGAACGATTCATATCGGATTGACGCTTCTCGTCCTGCTTCCGCTACCGGCCCTTACTTATCTTGCCTACCGCTTCCGCTACCATATCCAAGAGCGAACGACCCATGTGCAGGAGGCGATCGGTCAGCTGACAAGTCGGGTGCAGGAGTTCTGTGCGGGTATTCGAGTCGTCAAGGCCTATGCGCAGGAGAAGTCAGAGCTGAAGAAATTCGAGGAAGATAGCTGTCATAACAGGGAGATGAACGACCAGCTCATTCGTTCCAATTCTTCCTTTTCCTCGCTTAGCCAGGTCATTGTCGGGGTTAGCTATTTGTTGTCGGTTGTATTCGGAGGGATACTCGTCTTGCGGGGAGACATCAGCCTGGGAGACTTTGTTGCCTTTAACACTTATTTGACAATGTTAATCATGCCTGTTGAGAACTTGGGGAAGGTGATTAACACGTTTCAACGGGGAAGAGCGGTCGATATCCGGCTTCGCCATATTTTAAGCACAGAGCCTGCTGTATCGGATGACGATGATGTCGAGCCGGTAGCCGGAGGCATAAGAGGGAAGCTGGAATTTCGCAATTTGAGCTTTCGCTATCCCGATCAGCAGCAATTGACGCTGCGCGATATTACGCTCACCGTTCCGCAAGGGAGCAGCCTGGCGATCGTGGGCAAGGTCGGCAGCGGCAAGACGACGCTTGTCCAGCTGCTGCTGCGCTTGTACAATCCGCCGCAAGGGACGATATTCATAGACGATAGAGAGATCGGGAGCATACCGCTGCAACAGCTTCGCGAGTCCATCGGCTTCGTGCCGCAGGAACATATGCTGTTCTCGACGACAATAGGCAACAATATCGCCTTTCATCCTCACGGCTATACGAGCGAGCAGATTGAGGAAGCGGCGAAAGTCGCGCAAGTGCATGACAATATTATTGCATTTCCCGGGAAATTTGACACCTCTCTGGGCGAACGCGGCGTCTCGTTGTCTGGCGGTCAACGTCAGCGGGTGAGCATGGCAAGAGCGCTTATCAAAAAACCGTCGATTCTTGTATTCGACGACAGCTTGTCTGCCGTAGATGCGGAGACGGAAGAGCATATATTGAATGGGCTTAAGGCGGTTATGAAGGGAAGAACAACGATCATTACGAGTCATCGCCTATCGGCTATCCGACATGCCGATCAGATTATTGTGATGGATCAGGGGCGCATCGTGGAGCAAGGGAATCATCAATCCCTGATACGATTGGGCGGCATCTACGCTTCCATCTACGATATGCAGACGATGAACCGCGAGATGGGGGGATAAGATGGACATTCATGCCGAACGTCAGTTGAAGCAAGTGAACGATAAGCAGCTGTGGGGCAAAATGCTGCAGTTCGCAATCCCTTATTGGAAGAGTATAGCGCTGTCATTCCTATTCGCCTGGCTAATAGCTGTCGCGACAGTTACCCAACCCTTGATTGTGAAAATGGCCATCGACGACCGGATTAATGGCGTATACAAACCGATGGTGGCTATTGCCGGAGAAGTGGGGAATCAAACGGACCTTCCATCATCTGTACAAGGAAAGTCGGTTCAATTGGGAGGTATGACTTATTATCGGGTGAAAGGAGAAGGCGACATCAGGACGGCAGATGCTGCAGCGGCGCAAATAATCGCATACGAAGGACAGCATTATTTGCTGGATGGCTGGGTGGATAACAAGAAGCAGCTGGTCATCCAATCGGATGGGGAAGGAGGCGCCATCACGGCACAATCCGAAGCGGATATATGGCAAGGGAAACGATTGTCGAAGAACGAGGTTGACGCTTTCCGCAAGCAGGATGTTCCGGGCTTCATCACGATCGCCTTGCTGTTCCTGCTGAACGTGGTCGTAGCGGGTCTGTTCACGTATTGGCAGTCCAATCTGCTGCAGATGACGGGTCAGCGCATTATTCATGATATCCGGATGGCGATGTTCCGACATCTGACCAATCTGCAGACTTCCTTCTATGATCGCAACCCCGTCGGCAGGCTCGTTACCCGTGTCGCTCATGACGTGGAGGCGGTCAATCAGCTATGTTCGCAGGTCATCGTTAATATGGCTAAGGAGATATTGCTATTGCTCGGGATTGCGGCGGTCATGATCTATCTGGACATTGAACTGGCGCTGTTATCCTTCGCGGTCATTCCTGTTATGGTGGTGGCAACCTACTTCTTCAAAGGTGTAATAAGGGAAGCCCAGCGCTCTGCGCGCGCTAAGCTGTCGCGGCTGAATTCCTTCCTGGCGGAAAGTCTGAGCGGAATGGTAGTCGTCCAGATGTTCACCCGCGAGAAGAAGCAGCTGGAGGAATTCAAGAAGTTGAACAATGACCATTACTTGGCGGTTATGAAAGCGATGACGAGCAATTCCATCTTCAATCCTATGATTGGCTTCTTCGGCAATCTTGCCTTGGCATTGGTCGTCTGGTATGGCGGCGGTTCGGTCATGGCGGCAGGTGTCACCTTCGGGGTCGTATATGCGTTCACGGCGTATGTGCGCCAGTTTTTCCAGCCGCTTATGTCTCTGGCCGACCGTTACACGCAGATCCAGACAGCGCTGGCTTCCGCAGAGCGCATATTCGAGCTGCTCGACGAGAAGCCGCTTATCCGGAACAGCGAATCGGCGGTGAATCTTCCGAAGCCGCTGCAGGGTGCGATATCGTTCGATCGCGTCTGGTTCGCCTATGAAGAGAAGGAATGGGTTCTGCAGGATATCAGCTTCGATATCATGCCGGGCGAGACGATTGCTTTCGTGGGAGCGACCGGTGCGGGCAAAAGCTCTATTATCGGCTTGATTAACCGCTTCTACGATGTGCAGAAGGGAAGCTTGCAGCTGGATGGACATGAGCTCAGGGAGATTGATCTGGAGCAGCTGCGTACATCGGTCGGCATCATCCAGCAGGATCCGTTCATCTTCACCGGCAATGTGTATGATAACATTCGAATGAATCGCAGCGGAATTAGCGATGAAGCAATCCGCCGGGCGGCTGAAGAGCTAGACATGGAGAGTTTCATTGCTCGGTTGCCTGAAGGGTTCCAGACGAAGCTTGGGGAACAAGGCATCGGCTTGTCGTCCGGGCAGCAGCAGTTAATCGCCTTCTTGCGGGTCTATATCAGCAATCCCGATATTCTTGTGCTTGACGAGGCGACGGCCCATGTGGACACGGAGACGGAGATGGCGCTGCAGCGCGGGTTATTGCGCATATCGCAAGGCCGTACGACGCTGATCGTCGCCCATCGCCTATCTACGATCCGCCATGCCGACCGTATTATCGTCATGCACAAGGGACGGATACAGGAGATGGGCAACCATGAAGCGCTTATGAATCGTCGTGGCATATATCGCAAGCTGTATGAGCTTCAGAGCGGGGAGCGGCCATCGGAGCGGCAAGATCAGCAGATGCATACCAGTCACGCATGAGCGGATGAGAATCACTAGCATATGTCAGGCATATAGAACTGCAATAGCCCCGGAATTCTTTACGGTTTCGGGGCTGCTTTATGCTGGAGCGCGTATTGGGAGGGAGCGGAGCCGACGTTTTTTTTGAACAGTCGGCTGAAGTAGAGCTCGTCGCTGTAGCCGATGCTCTGTGCGATCGCTTTCAGCTTGTAATCGGACAGGACGAGCAGTTCCTTCGCGCGGTCCATCCGAATTTGCGTCAAATAATGAATCGGGCTGTACCCGGTGTATTTTTTGAATAATCTAGAGTAGTGACTGGGGCTTAAGCCCGCCATATGGGAGAGCTCCTCTACGGAGATGCTTTCATGATAATGATGGACCATATAATCGATTGTTTTCTCAATCACGGTGTTCGTATGCCCCGTAACGATCTGGGATCTTAGATCGGACACGGTATGAATCAGCATATCCAGGAATAGAATGCGTTGCCGCATGAGCATGATCTGACCCCGTCGCTTCGTCAAGCTGCATAGCTGCTCTCCGTAATGCAGAAGCGGCAGCGGATTCTGTATAGAATAGCAGCCTGATAGCGGGAAGGTCGGCACGCTGTGACCACTTGTCGCATCGTGCCCCGCCCCTTCAGCGTTCGCTTGATGCACATCCTCATTCCGCCCATTGTCTTCGGTCAGCCACTGGCCGTCTTCATAATAGGATATCGTATATTGGAAGCGGATGAAGAAGAACTCCAGCGGCGTATCGCCTTCCGCTCTGCGCGCAATGACCGTCCCCGGCGCGATGACGAACAGCTTGCCCAATTCCGCAGTGTACGCGGTGCCGTCCAGCATGAACGTTCCCTTGCCATTGGCAATGAGCCATAAGCTATGGAAGCGGTGCGTGAACGGGCCGCTGCTCCAGCCCGGGTCATGTCTGGCATGACCGCTGAACTGGATATGAAAGTTCATCTTGTTGAGCGCGCGCATGACTTCTCCCGGTTTGATCAATAGCAGCACCTCCATAAGTTCCAAGCCTTTCCTTATGTGACCAGTATAGCAGAATTGAAAAGTAGGCGGGACAACGTTTCTGGGCGCCTGTTATTGAATAGGATGGAGCAACGAAGCTAGGGAGGTTAAGTCAACATGACAGAAGAACGTGTTCCTTTCATAGGCGACCATTTTCCAAAATCGTTCGTGCATACGACATATGGCGACCTTGTGCTGCCTGACGCTTTTAAAGGGCGCTGGTTTATTTTATTCAGCCATCCGGAGACTTCACGCCTGTATGCACAACGGAGTTTGTCGCCTTTCAAAAGTTAATGCCCGAATTTCAAAAGTTGAATACTGCGCTGATCGGCGTATCGGTCGAGCAGGTGTTCAGTCATATCAAGTGGGTGGAATGGATAAGAGACCACTTGGACGTGCAGATTACGTTCCCTATTATTGCGGATGGTCTCGGCACGCTAGCCAGACGTCTAGGCATGATTCACCCCACGATGGGAGCAAGGACGGTGCGCAGCGTCTATATGGTCGATCCGGAAGGGATTATTCGCTTAATATTGACCTACCCGGAATCGGTGGGAAGGAACATCTATGAAATATTGCGCGCGTTGCAGGCGCTGCAAGTAACGGATGCCCAGCATGCCGCCTCGCCTGCGAACTGGCCGCATAACGAACTTATCGGTAGCAATCTCATCTACCCGCCGCCGCGCACCATTCAAGAAGCGGAGGAGCGGTTGAAGCAGTCGCAGGAGGGAGAGCTGAATTGCTACGACTGGTGGTTCTGCGTCAAGAAGCTGGAATAGCCGTCATGCAGCCTCCATCTCGTATGAATCACGGGATTGGAGGCTGTTCCGTACTCTGATGCTGCTGATCAGGGTTATTGCTTACGCTCCGGACGTTCGGCTAACCAGTCCTCTAGCGTGGCCACCCGCTCAGGATGAATATAGCTTCTGGCGAGGAACCCGGCGCCGTGCTGCGGCATAGGGTCCTGGTCCGTCGGTTGATAGCGCAGATCAACGCTCCAGCGGACCTCCTGCGAACGGTTCGGCGTAGACATGTGCAGGCAGCGGTCGTTGAACAGGATGGCCGAGCCCGCCTTAACCGGCAATACGACCGTCTTCGTCTTGCCCAGCTGATCGTCGCGCAATGCGGTGTAGCCAGTGCCGGTGTTCGTCTCTTGATGCCATTCCAGCAATTTCTTCCGATGGGTACGCGGCTTGATATGCAAGCAGCCGTTCAGCTCCGTCGCATCGACAAGCGGAATCCATACGGTAATGACGGGATTGGCATTCGCGTCCGGCCAGTAAGATTTATCCTGATGCCAAGGCACAGCTCCCGCGGCGACATTCGGCACCTTCGGCCTGACGTTGTAGACGGGATTGGCGAAGATCTCACCGCCGATCAGCGACTCTACCGCATCCAGTATTTTGGGATTGCTCATCAAGGTGAAGTAGCCGGGGATGCGGTCGCGCCAGCTGCGCCCGTACTTCAGGAATTCGTTTTCCGTCAAATCCTTGAACAATTCGGCAAGCCGGTTCGGGAATGGCAGATGTTCCAGTTTGTCCGCGATAAGTCCGTCTCGGTACAGCTCCTCTGCGATCTGAGACACCTTCGCCATCATCGCTTCCTTCGGGTGCTGCATGTCCTCCTCATTCAACAGATTTGGCAATACGATATATCCTTCCGTGTTGTATTGCTCCAGCTGTTCCTTCGATAAGCTCCCTTGTATGGTCGACATAAGATTTCCCTCCTGGATATTGTCATGAATGTCTTCATTGTAGCGGATAGGAAGAGAGCTGTATTTACATGGAATTTCGCGGATTCGTATTTTTTTCCGGTCTTTTCGCCAGAGAGCTGCGATTCACCTGAGGGCTATTTTTCGATATGATGGAAGTAGACAAGGGGGAGAGCGAGAGATGGAAAAGGCCAGTCAGGGTATGATGGAGAAGGATTGGAAGGATGTGTCGCCCGATATTCGGGTAGCGCATCATTATATATTCACCGGCATCGAAGCTGAGAGACATCGTTACGGGTATTGCTACGCCTTCCACCTCGTCATTAGCGGACAAGGCTATGTCGTCATTCACGGACGGAAATATCCGGTAAAGCGAGGTAGTCTGTTCATCGTGCCGCCGCATACGCTGCATTCCTTCGAGACTGATCATAATCAGCCGCTTGCGACCTATAATATGTATTGCGAATTATGGCATGCCGCTCCGGATGTCACCATTCATCTGTATTACGCCTTGAAGGAGCGGGACGAGCGCTATGCTACCGCTGTCATACCGGATATGCCGCTTGCGAGAGTACAGCCTGTCCTGGAGCTGCAGCATGTGCCGTTCTTTACGGAGTGGTTCGCCCATATGGTGCGAGCTCATCTGCAGCCCTTTCCCAACTCCGGGCATGCTGTTCGCGCTATGCTTTACGCCTGGCTGATGGAACTGACAAGTCATGAGGCGATGTTGAGGGTGATGGACTTACGCATCAAGAAGATATTGGAGCAGATCGACGCTCACGCTTCATGGGAGCTGAATTACGCGCAGCTGCTGGCATGGAGCGGACTGAAGAAGACGCAATTCAATGACCTGTTCAAGCAGAGCACAGGCCTGTCCCCGAACCAATTCCTTATCCATCGCAAAATGAAGCAAGCCGAGACTCTTCTGACGGAGACCGACTTGACCGTAACCGATATTGCGGAGAAGCTGGGCTATACGACGCTGCATCACTTCTCCAAGCAATTCACTGTACACTTCGGCATCTCCCCGGCTAGCTTCCGAAGCGGCAGGCGAGCGCCTGAATAGCCATATAAGCCTTACGAGTTCAAGGGCAGATGGCGGTGCTATTGCCTATATTGTCCCCGGTAAGCTGTCGGAGATTGCTCGTAATGGCGGGTGAACGCCCTTGTGAAGGCGAAGGGATTGCCGTAGCCCAGTGAATAAGCGATTTCCGTAATGGAGGCGTCGGTACCCTTCAGCAGCTCTGCCGCTTTCCGCATGCGGATGGCGGTCATGACCTTCAGTGGCGATTGTCCCATATGTCGAGAGAAGGCGGATGAGAAGTAGTTCCGGTTCATGCCGGCCATTGCGGCAAGCTGTTCCACAGTCAACCCTTCTGTGGCATGAAGTTCTATATGCTGCAGGCTTTGCGCCAGCCACCCTGTCGATCTCTGCTCTGGATGTGTCGTCGGCTGTTCCAGCAGCTCGGCAAAAAAATGCATAAGCTCGCCTTGTATTCGTATGCTTTGCTGCAGCGGCATGCCGGGATGGCTTCGATCGCGAATATGGTCGAACAAGGCGTCCAGCAGCGCTTGCAGGGCAGGCGACCATCGTTCACGGAGACAGGGAGAATCTGGCGTCATGCCGGATTCCTGTAGCATCGCGGCTGCTCCCGGTCCGTCGAAGGCCAGCCAGCTCAGGCGCAGCCTGTCGCATTCGCCGCTTCTCCGATAGCTATAAGTGTGATCAGGGAACAAGCAGACCAAATCGCCATCACCGGCGGTGATGCGTTTATCGTCGCATTCGAACAGTAGCTCTCCTTCCAGCACAATATGAAGGCTGTAGCAATCCATCCGTTTCGGGCCGGCCTGATAGCTGGGCTTCGCGATGCTCCGGCCGCCCCGCACCATCCACAGTTGGCCGCTTTTTTCCCACTCGCTTGGTGTATGATATAGAAATTCCGCTCGCTCATGCCCGTAATCCTTAAGACTCATTCGTAGCCCTCCTGCTGACAAAATGGTATCTAAATCTGATATTTGGATATGTTATTCAATTGGAATTCCCTATATAATTGTAGCATAGGAGGCGATATTGAGATGAAAAAGCCTAACATTCTGCTAATTACAAGCGATCAACAGCATTGGGATACAATCAGCGCGTTGGGGAGCGAAGTCCACACGCCGAATCTGGACCGGCTCGTACGTGAAGGAACGGCATTCACACGGGCTTATTGCCCTAACCCGACTTGTACGCCAAGCCGCGCATCTATTATAACAGGCATGTACCCGAGCCAGCACGGCGCATGGACGCTCGGCACGAAGCTGCTGGAAGACCGTCATACCGTTGGCGAGGACTTTCATCAGGCCGGCTACAAATCCGCCCTGATCGGCAAGGCGCACTTTCAGCCGCTGAAGTCCACGGAAGAGTATCCTTCACTGGAATCCTACCCCATTATGCAGGACTTGGAGATGTGGAAGGACTTCGATGGACCGTTCTATGGATTCGACCATGTTGAGCTGGCGCGTAACCATACGAATGAAGCGCATGTCGGCCAGCATTACGCCATCTGGATGGAGGAGAAGGGCTGTACGAATTGGCGTGATTATTTCGTGGCGCCAACGGGCAATCTGGACCCTACCATTACGTATAAGTGGCCGATTCCGGAGGAATACCATTACAATACTTGGATTGCGGAACGAACGAACGCGATGCTGGAGCAGTACAAGGAGAACGATGAGAACTTCTTCCTGTGGTCCAGCTTCTTCGATCCGCATCCCGAATATTTGGTTCCCGAGCCGTGGGATACGATGTACGATCCCGACAGCGTGACGGTTCCGTCCATTACGCCAGGCGAGCATGACAACAATCCGCCGCACTTCGGCAAAACGCAGGAAGAGAATCCGGACTTCTCCGATCTGCAGGAGAGCGGCTACGGCATTCACGGCTATGGCTCGCACCTGTTCTATGGTTACGGGCATAAGCAGAAGCTGGGGGATGAAGACAAGAAGAAGTTGACTGCGGTCTACTACGGTATGATCAGCATGATGGACAAGTATATCGGCCAGATACTGGACAAGCTGGACGAGCTGGGCATGGCGGATAACACGATTGTCGTATTCACGACCGATCATGGCCACTTCTACGGCCAGCACGGCTTGCAGGCGAAGGGCGGCTTCCATTACGAAGATCTGATCAAGCTGCCGTTCCTGGTGCGTTATCCGGGACATGTGCCGGCGGGTGTCGTGTCTCCGGCGATTCAGTCGCTGGTGGATCTGGCGCCGACCTTCCTGTCCTTCTGCGATCTTCCTGTCCCGCATGCGATGACGGGCGTGGACCAGAAGGACGTATGGCTTGGACGCAAGTCGCAAGCGCGAGATCATGCGATCTGTGAATTCCGACATGAGCCGACGACGATTCATCAGAAGACGTATGTGGACGAGCGTTACAAGATTACGGTTTATTATAACCAGACTTATGGTGAGATCTTCGACCTGCAGGAGGACCCTGGAGAGGTGCGCAATCTGTGGGACAACCCGGAGTACGCCTCGCTCAAGAGCGAGCTGCTTCTGAAATACGCCTGGGCGGAGCTTGGCAAGGAATCCATGCCGATGCCGCGCATCTGTCACGCATAAGTAATGAAAGGGCATCAGCTGATAGCTGATGCCCTTTCTTCTTAGCCGCTTTCCGCATTCCAGGCGATGCGACATAGCATCCAGCCCTAGGTCTGCGTGCTTAGCAAGCTCTGGGTATTATAGCGGGCTCTAAATGCCATCTTTATCATTGTTACCCATCATGTCATGTAACGGACGGGCGGTCATGTCCTGCGTCTTCAGTCGCTTCGTATCAGGAAGCTCCTTCTCAACCAGACCAGCAGGGCAATATGCAGCGTCAGGCCAATTATGAATGGCCCATAGGCATGAAGAGTCGCGGCTCCATCATCGGTAAGCAGCAGCCGTGCAGGCCAATACGTGGGCAGCGGTGCTGCCAGCAGCTGCCAGCCTTCGGGTGCGAACTCCGCCACCAGCGGACCCGCAATGAACAAGCCGCCGAGCTTGGACAGAGCCAGTCCTTCCACTTTGTTCGCGGAGCATGCGGCGAGGAACAGGGCGAAGCCTGGCGCCTCCAGAGCGAGCAGCAGCAAGGCAAGAGCGCTTTCGGCCCGCCATGCGGCCAGACCGGACAGCCAGAGGAATAAAGCGAGAAGCACGAAGCTCAGCAAAGAAGGTAGCAGCAGCCGGTATCGGAGATAACCCCCTCTTCTTAAAGGGGTGACGGCATAGTAAGCAACGAGATGCTCATCCCGCTCATCCAGCATCATCAGTCCCGTCATCATGCCTGCCAGCATCGGAATAGTGGTAGCGAATAGCGCAGCGGTGAAGTGGCGATATTCATGTAACGAAAAAGACATGTACGTGCTCAGCCAATTCGCCGCGACCGGAAATCCGAAGCGTGCGAGCAGTAGAAGAGCAAGAGGGCCGATCACCAAGGCCAACAGCACCGGATCTCGCGCGGCATGTCGCAGGTCTTTGAGCAGCAATGCGCGGTAGATGTTCATTGTCGTTCCCTCGCTTTCTCTCGTTCCAGTACATACCGCTCATAAGACGTTCTAGCCCAAGCATAAACGGCCGCATTCCACAACAGCAAGACGGCGAACGCATGAAGCAGCTTGAGAGGGGGAGGGAGAATATAGGCCGACTGCAACAGAGTGAGCGTGCCCTCCGTAGGAAGCAGCAGCATGATCGGACTGTCCCAGATTCCGAAGAAGCGAAGCAGCGGCAGGACGAACGGCAGAGCGTACAGCTGAGACATAAGAAGAAAGGCGTTGACCGTTCGATGACGTGCGCCGACACCGATAGACAGCAGCGTCATGAAGGTGGAGGTGAGGATGACGCCAAGCGAGAAGGATAACGGGGCATCCGGCATTCCGGCAGCCGGCAAGTGAATGGCCCAAGCAGCCGCGAGCGATAGCAGGGCGAGCGAAGCCGCTTTCGCCAGCAAATATTCCCCTATGCGAAGAGGCGAGGCGAATAACGGGCCATGAATGCCCTGATCCCGTTCCAGCAACAGGATGCCGCCGGCCATAAGCAGCCCCAGCGCACTGGGATCGCTGAAGGTGAGCAGGACTGCCGCTTGCTCGCGTAGCGGCTCCGGGATGAATTGGACGAGCAGCCAATAAGCTGCGCAGACGACCATATATACCGCATAGAAGCCATGACGCCATTGGAAGCGGATATCGAATGTTAATGCGGAGAAGGCTCTCATTGCAGCTTCCTCCCTGTCACCTCGATGAATATTTGCTCCAGCGACGCTTCCTGCGAATGAATCGTTTCCAATGGGAACTGCCTGATAGTGTGAAGGAAGTCCGGATTGTCGCCGATGCCCTCCAGAGAAAATTCCGTTCGCGCCAGTACGCCATCATTCCTGCGGTATTCGACAGCTAAGCGCTTCGTTCCCCTGCGCACCATCAACTCACGGGGGGAGTCGATCAGTTTGATGCTTCCGTCGACAAGGAAAGCGATCCGGTCGCACAGTTCCTCCGCAACTTTCATGTGGTGGGTGGTAATGATGACTGTCTTGCCCATCGCTTTCTGATTTCGGATTAATGCTTTCATGCCTTCGGCATGACCGGGGTCCAGTCCGGATGTCGGTTCGTCCAGGAACAGGATTGCCGGTTCATGCAGCAATGCCCGGCAGAAGTTCAGCCGCATCTTCATGCCCTTGGACAACTGAGATACTCTCATACCGGCAGCGTCTTGGAGTCCTACTTCCCGCAGCAGATCCATAGGATTCACGGCTTGCTTCTTATATAAGGAGCCGAATAGCTGCAAGTTCTCCAGCGCGGTGAATTTGGTATAGAAGTTAGGGAATTCGAAGGCGACTCCGATTTGTTCATTTAAGGAGGAATCGCTTGTTCGAATTTCGATGCCCATCATCTTCGCGCTGCCTTCGTAGTTTTTTAGAATACCGGTTAGTATTTTTTGAAGCGTGCTCTTGCCTGCGCCTGACGGGCCGAGGATGCCGAAAATCTCGCCTTCCGCGATGCGAAAATCCAACTGTTGGAGTGTGCGCTCCCGGCAACGGGGATAGGTGAAAGAAAGCCCGTTCACTTCAATCATGCGTGTCACTCTCCTTCCCGGCGGCTCTTGGCGATCATCCCCTCCGCCAATACGTCGATCAATAGCTCCATCGTGGCGGGGAAGCGGACTTCGCCGATCTCTTCACGATGCATGGTTAGCAGGACAAGTGCGCGGATCATGCTGACGATGGTCTCGGTTCGTTCTCCCGCCATGAAACCGGAAGCTTGCCAGCCGGATATGAGCGGGAGAAGCGCATCCCGATCCTCTTCGAAATTGCGCTGCAGCAATTCTGTCGGCAGCTTGCGAAGCAGCGGTTCCAATTCTCGCTTGGCCATCATGCTTCGCAGTAGCGGGCTTTCCTCGATCATGGCTACCGATTGTCTCAGAAACTGCGCGACGACTTCTTTTGTCACGGGCCGATTTGGCGGGAAGAGGCTCAGTATCGTATCCCGTATGCGCTTCTCGTCTTCCAGCATGAGCGTGTAATACAGCTCTTCTTTCGATGCGAAGAAGTGGTAGAATGAGCCTTGCGCGACTCCGACGGCGGTTGTAAGGTCGCCAATGCTCGTTTTCTTGAGTCCGTAAGCTGCGAACAGGCGGCGGCCCTCCTTCAGCAGCTTTTGGCGAATCCAGTTGCGTTCATCGTCAGTAAACTTTTTGGGCATGCGGCATACACGTCCTTTGATTCGTGTTGGTTATACGTTGGGAGTGCAATTGGGAGTGCGATTGAGTGCATTACAGTGAACCTATGAACAAAAATAATATTTATTCACATAATAAATCCGGAACAGCCTTGATGTCAATAGGGTAACCGTTATGGGGCTACTTCTTATTCATAAGTGAAGTGAGTCTCATGGGAGGTGGTGTGGTGGAATTGAATGCATTGCGCTAAAATAGGAGCGATGAATTCACAGGAACGAATAAAGCTCGAACGAGCAGGACAATGAAAGAGGGGAATAGCATGAGAAGCTATACAGTGACGACGACAGCACACGATGCCATGATGGAAGTGACCGACAAAGTAAGAGAGGCTGTAAGCGAGAGCGGTATTCGAGAAGGGCATGTTATTGTGTATTGTCCGCATACGACAGCGGGCATTGCCATCAATGAAAATGCCGATCCGGATGTGTGCCGGGACGTGCTGAGAAGGTTAGACGAAGTATATCCATGGACGCATGAGAAGGACAGGCATATGGAGGGGAATACGGCGGCACATCTGAAGGCAATTACGACGGGAACGAGCCAGACGGTGCTCATTTATAATGGCAGGCTTGTGCTGGGAACGTGGCAAGGGATCTATTTCTGCGAGTTCGACGGACCGCGTACGAGAACCTTCCATGTGAAGGTCATTGGAGAAAAAAAGTGAGAAAACGTTCGAAAGCAGTGGCGTAGGCGCCTTGAACCGGCGATTTGCGATTTGTACGAAAAATCGTACAAAATGAGGGTAGGAGGCGCCGTAAGTCGGCGATTTGTACGAAAAATCGTACAAAATGAGGGTAAGAGGCGCCGTAAGTCGGCGATTTGTACGAAAAATCGTACAAAATGAGAGCTGGAGGCGCCGTAAGTCGGCGATTTGTACGAAAAATCGTACAAAATGAGAGCTGGAGGCGCCGCAGGTCGGCAATTTGTACGAAAAATCGTACAAAATGAGTGTGGCAAGCGCTCCGTAAGTCGGCGATTTGTACGAAAAATCGTACAAAAGCAATAGCACGAAGGGCCGCACAGCGATGTGCTATTGGCTAGCTCCATCAAATAGCCATGCCCGCAGCTCCGAAGTGAACACCAGATTGCCGCTCGACAAGCAATCCGTATGATAGCTTGCGACCAACTCGTCAGCCTTCACCGGCTCGGGACGATCGATCCATCCCGCGAGATAGGCGAGTAGTCCGACAATCCGCTCAGGCGCAATGCCAGCATTGTGCAGTGAAGTTAGCGTGATCGACTTGTCGCGCTTGGACAGTCGGGGATTATCCTCGTCCCCGATTAGTGGAATGTGCGCGAAGTCGGGAGCGTTAAGCGCCAACGCTTCATACAGCGCCAGCTGTCGAGGCGTAGAATCCAGCAAGTCTGAGCCGCGCAGCACGTCCGTTATACCCATCATGGCGTCATCCACTGTGACGGCAAGCTGATAGCTGAACATGCCGTCGGCTCGCTTCACGACAAAGTCGCCAAGCCCTTCTCCGCTAAAGCATTGCTTGCCTGTTATTCCATCCATGAAGCATGCTTCGCCCCGGGGCATCTTGAAGCGGAGAGCGGGGGCCTTCTTCATAGCCTTCCGCTCCCGTTCCTCACTTGAGAGGCTGCGGCATAGGCCAGGATATGGAGCGCCTTCCGAGCTTAAGCCATGCGGAGCGCTGGCGATGGAAGCCAGCTCGCTGCGGCTGCAGTAGCATGGATAAAGCAGATTCAATTCAATCAGCTTGTCTATAGCTTCTTCATAATAAGCTTCGCGCTTGCTCTGCGCATAAGGCGCATGACTGCCGCCCGTATCCGGCCCTTCATCCCAATCCAGTCCCAGCCAGCGTAGATCCTTCAGGCACTGCTCGGCGAATGCGGGCCGGGAACGCGGCTTATCGATATCCTCGATCCGCAGCACGAATTCGCCCCCGTAATGCCTCATTTGAAGCCATGAAGCGAGTGCGGCGAACGCATTTCCAATATGGAGCAGTCCTGATGGCGTCGGAGCGAACCTTCCGCGTCGTTTCATGTATTCCCACATCCTTAAATATGCAAAAAAAGAGCAGCTGCGCCGCTCTGCTCGTTAAGATCGAAATGCTATGTTGTTCCCGATTAGGTTAATGGCGGAGCTGACGGGATTCGAACCCGCGGTCTCCTGCGTGACAGGCAGGCATGTTAGGCCTCTACACCACAGCTCCATGAAATTAACCCATGTATCTCGGACACAAGAAGTATCATATCATGTCCCCCTGACTTTTGACAAGTTTTTTTTGCCATTTTAGAATACATTAAAAAACCCACTAAAAAAGTCGGGATAAAAAGCCGATATAGTAGAATAAGAGAATGGATTGAGCATCTGCCTAATGAGCAAGCAGCACAGATTTTCATACATAAGGTGGGAGCGTTCCGATGAATCGACAACTACTGGAGCAATTGGGGCATTTGCAGGACGTGTACGGCAGTGCTTGCAGGCTTCCGATTACGATGACGGATAATGAGGGAAAGCAACTGACAGCATCGGGGAGCTGCGGAGGTTCGTCCGTTAAGGTGCTGGCTGAGCGATTTCTCGCGTCTTCGCATCGGGCGCAAATTCTGAAGGACATCAGTCATATTCAATATCCGATCGTGTATCAGACTGAATATGGATTTAAAGTGATTATAGCTCCTGTCCAAGCAGGCAGGGGCAACGTATCGTATATTTGGACCGGCCCGATCATTGAGCGGCAGAAGCGGGAACTGATCTATCATGCCTGTGGAACGGTTCGCGACAGCGCGTATATCCGGTTAGCTCTAATGGACATAGCGGATACGCCCGAAGAGCAGAAGCAGGAAATTCTCGAAAAGCTGTCCCAAATGGCGGGGATTTGCTCAACGATGATGCAACAAGCTGGAATGCTGAATGCAACGGAACGGAGACTGGACGAGCTGCACCGATATATACATTATGAGTATGCTGAAGCATATTCCACCGAAAAAGCGACAGAGCTTATGCGAGAAATGCTGGAGCTGGAATTTTCGGGTTATGCAAGTCTGGATGATCGCGACGGAAGATTTCGCATTATACATACTTCCGGCGGCTCGCCCTATCATTCGCTTGACGGCTGCCTTTTTTCACCGGGAGAGGGCTTTCTGGGCCAAGCGGCTGTTGCGGGTGAAGCGAGGCTGTGGGAACGTATTGCCTGGGACCGACGAACGGATTTCTTCGCAGAGCGCGGCATCTGGCTCAAAGGTCTGATTGTGTATCCCGTCAAGCATCATCAACGCGTCTGTGGCTTATTGTTCGGCGGGGTTGTCTCAGATGGGATGATGTCATCGCACGGGGTTGCGCTTGGCAGCGTACTTGCAGGCGCATTCGCCAGGATGCTGGGCAGCAAGCATATGGAGAAGCTGCTGCATAGAGAGAGCGCACATCTGCCCCTCTTAATGGAGGTGTCCGGCGCCCTACGCGCACGACGGGATATCGAGCATATGATGCATACGCTCGCGGAAGCTGTACTGACAATTGTGCAGGGTGCATCTGTATCGGTCCTCATGCAGAGGGGGCAAGAGGAGAGGCCCTCCTGTGTTGTAACGAGGGGACCAGAAGGCGACAGTACGGCATGCAAGCTGGAATTCCCACTGTTGAATGGCAATGACAGAATGGTCGGTATCCTCGAGGTGTGCCTGAACGGACATGGCATTAATGATGGACAGCGAGCCTCTCTGACCATGCTGGCATTGATGGGCGGCTTGTACTTGGAAGACAGACTTCATCGCGAAGGGCAATCCGATCCCCATCAGTCGTCCGGCTTCCCCTGTACGGATTCTGCTTCCGCACTGCTCTTGGGATTGAAGCTGGATAATCCGCTTACGTCCAGAGAGAAGGAAGTGCTGGAGCACGTCCTGCAAGGGCTGAACAATCAGGAGATCGCCCAGACTCTGTTCATAAGCGCTCATACGGTGAAGAATCACATGACCAAAATTTTTGAGAAACTGGAAGTGACCGATCGTACGCAAGCGATGGCCAAAATCTATGCAAAGGATGTACGTCGGCTACGGCTTCGCGCGTAATCCGGAAAAGCTTATTCCGCACGAAAACGGAATAAGCTTTTTTTCTGTTCTCTCCCGTCTATAGGAACAGCTTCCCGTATTGGTTTTCATTTGTGTGAAAAGGGATGGGAAGTGGCGGTGATATTCCTTTCACACTGCTCTTGTCACAATAGAACTACATTAATAACTAATAGGAGGGTCTACATGAAAATGACTGTTGGCAAAAAAATGTACGCTGGTTTTATCGGCTTATTGCTGCTCATGCTGCTGCTGGGGGCAACGGCCGTCTATCAAATGTCCAATATGGACAAGAAGACACAGTTGATTACGGAAAACTGGATGCCCGGCGTAGAGATGATTAACAAAATTAACTATCTGAAGGAATATATACTCACCTTGACGATGACACATATCGTATCTTCTGATGCGCAGGAGAAGGCTGAAGCGGAGAAAGACCGCGAGGAGATACTCGCTCAGTTGCAAGAAGCAGCTGATAATTATGAAAAGAGCATCTTTTTTGATGAGGATCGCGTATATTTCAATAAAATGGTCCAGTCATGGTCGGAATTCCTGCCGCTTAATGAGGAGGCGATCAGTGTTAGCCGCACGGATGATAAGGCGAAGGCTTATGCCCTCCATGAAGAGAGCTTGACAAAGCTGGGAGGTATGTTCGAAGGCTTGACGTTCCTGAACGACTTGAATCATGATGGCGCCGTACAGGCAAGCGAGGATTCCCACAATGCCTATCTGTTCGGTGTATGGCTGGCTATCATTCTAAGCATCGTCAGCATCGGGGGCGGCCTGTTCATCGCGTTCTTCCTCACTCGCTCCATTACGAAGCCGCTGACACTGGTGACGGAAAGTCTGAGCCAGGTGGCGAAGGGCGACCTGACTGTACAGCCTGTCCAGGTGAAGAACCGCGATGAGCTGGCACAGTTGGCGGACTCTATGAACGGTATGCTGACGACGCTGAGAGCGATGATCGGACGCATTCTGTCTTCATCGCAGAATGTAGCGGCAGCTGCCCAGCAGATTTCTGCCAGCACAGAGGAGATTGCGAGCGGAGCAGGCAACCAATCAGGCTCCGCTCAGACGGTGAACGAACTGTTCAATGAGCTGTCGGCGGCTGTCCGAACGATTGCCCACAGCGCTGAAGCGGCGGCTGAGGCGTCCACGGAAGCGAAGGATGTCGTGCTAGTCGGCGGCCGTACGATCGAAGCAGCGATGCAGGCGATGATGAAGCTGGAGAAGCAGATGGAGCTGCTGCAGGACGATTCCGGCAAGATCGGACAGATCATATCGGTCATCGACGATATCGCCGATCAGACGAATCTGCTCGCCTTGAATGCGGCTATAGAAGCAGCCAGAGCGGGAGAGCAGGGCAAGGGCTTCTCGGTCGTGGCCGATGAAGTGCGCAAGCTGGCGGAGCGCAGCGGGGAAGCGACGAAGGAGATTGCGGGCATTATTAAGGGCATGCAGGCGAATACCTCCAGCAGTACAGAAGCGGTGGCGCATGCGACCGGATTGGCGAAGCAGATTGAGGCGGCGTTGGAACAGATTATGCATAAATCGACGGATTCCGCAGCGCAGGTGAATGAGATCGCCGCAGCCAGCGAGGAGCAATCCGCACAGACCGATGACGTACTGACTGCTGTGGAATCGATCGCTGCGACAAGCGAGCAGACTGCCGCGGCGGCGGAAGAGACCGCCTCCGCTTCGCAATCGCTGGCCCAACTGGCAGAAGAGCTGAACGATGCGGTAGCCACATTCAAAATACGCTAGCTGTTCAAGAGACGGTTAGCACGAATATGGGGGGACGGCATGTCGGACGGCAATAATGACAAATATGTGGAAGTCGGTATACAAAACGAGCGGTATGCGATCGGCATACAGGATATTCATGAAATTATTAAAGTGCAGCATTTGACGGAAGTACCCAATAGCAAGTCCTATCTGCTCGGCGTTATTAACCTGAGAGGAACGATTGTGCCTGTCGTTAGCCTGCGTATGCGCTTGGGACTATCGGAAGCTGCGTCAACGCCGGCGAGTCGGATTGTCATCGTGAACGGCGGCGGAGAAGCGATAGGCTTAATGGTGGATAGAGTGTATCAGGTCATCTCCATCCAGCATATAGAACCACCTCCTGAACGGAACGGAAGTGCAGGGGGGCGCTTGCTGGACGGTATCGCCAGAGAGGGAGGCAGGCTGATCAGCCTGCTGAAGCTGGGACCTGTTTTGGATAGAGACAACAGCATAAGATAGGAAGGAGGGGGAACATGGACTTCCAGACTTCGGAATATTTAGGTATCTTTCTAGACGAGCTGGACGAGCAGCTCCAGCATTTGGACAGCGGCTTGCTCAAGCTGGAGCAGGACTGCCGTGACATGGATACAATATCCGTTGTGTTTCGGGCAGCGCATACATTGAAGGGCTCCTCCGCTGCAATGGGGTTTCACCCGCTGAAAGAGCTGACCCACAGCATAGAAAATATATTCGAACTTATTCGCAATCGCCAATTAGTCATTGATCGTCCGATGATGGATATCCTATTCCAGGCTATCGATTATATTAAAGTGCTGAAGGCTGCGATCTTGAGCGGAGACATCCACGAGATGGACATTCGTCCGCTCAAGGAGCAGTTGGAGCACATCTACCGGACAAGTCAGGATAACGGGGGAGGAGCGGAGCCGGACGATCGGGACGAACAGCCTGGAGAAGGGCGCTACGAAGGCATTCGGCTGGATGAGTATGAACGGAACTTGATTCTGCAGGCTTGCAGGAACGGCTATCAAGTGATGGCCGTGTCGATCTCGATCTCCAGTGCGGCGGAGATGAAATCCGTGCGTGCTCTTCTCGTGCATAACAGACTTAAGGTGTTGGGTGAGCTGATCGTCGCATATCCGGCGGCGGAGCAGATCGAAGATGAAGAAGCCTTCGACGGAAATCTCGTCTTTATGATTGCCACGAAGGAGAACAGGTCGACCATCCTATCTGCACTCTCGGAAATCTCCCAAATCAACAGCTATCATCTTACGCGAATGAATGAGCATACTCTGGATCCATACAGCGAGACGGTGTCCCTCGGCAGATTGCCAGCAGCAGCTGGCGCCGAAGCTGCTGCAGCCGTGTCGAGCGCTGTCAGGCCGGATAGCGAGGCGGACGGGAAGAGGAAGTCGGGGCAGACGGTGCGGGTCGATGTCGATCGGTTAGAGCAACTGCTTAATTTTGTGGGCGAGCTCATCATTGATAATACGAGGTTGCAGCAATTCCAGAGCCGCTTCCAGCGTCAATTCAAAGATGACGAAGAGGCTGGAGAGCTGAACGATATCGTTAGCCGGTTCGGCCGGGTTATCTCCAATTTGCAGGATGGCGTCATGAAGACCCGAATGCTCCCGATCGAGCATTTGTTCAGCCGGTTCCCCAGAGTGGTGCGCGATGCGGCGCAATCGGTAGGCAAAGAGGTAGAGCTGGTCATGGAGGGGAAGGAAACGGAGCTTGACCGCAGCCTGATTGAAGAAATCGTCGATCCTATTATTCATATTTTGCGCAATTCGGTAGACCATGGCATTGAAAGCCCCGAGGAGCGGGAACGTGTGGGCAAGACAAGGCGTGGCAGGCTTGTGCTGAAAGCGTCGCATCAAGAGAACGGGATTGTGCTTACAATCGTCGACGATGGACGAGGCATTAATCCGGAGAAGGTGAAGCAGGCCTCAATACGCAAAGGCTTCATAACGGCGGAGGAAGCAAGTCGCATGACCGACAAGGAGCTTGTGCAGCTTATCTTCCATTCCGGACTTTCTACCGCTGAGCGAGTGACTGATCTGTCCGGCCGGGGCGTCGGCATGGATATTGTGCGCTCTCATCTGGAGAGGCTGAATGGCGTTATCGATATCGAGACATCGCCCGGAGAGGGAACGGCGATTACGATCAAGCTTCCGCTGACGCTGGCCATCATCCGATCCTTGCTGGTGAAGCTTGGCGGCAGTACTTTCGCCATTCCGCTTGTCAATGTCGTCGAGATCGTACGGCTGTATGTCCATGAGATCGGTATGGTGCAGGGACGGGAAGTGTGTCATATTAGAGGCAGGACCTTTCCGCTCATTCGCATGCATCGTAGGCTACAGCTGTCAGAGCATGAAGATCAGCGCAGCCAAGATCGGTTATTCGTCGTGGTATTGGGCATCGCGGACAAGCGGGTATGCCTTGTCGTCGACAAGATGATCGGCAATCAGGAGATTGTCATCAAGTCGCTGGGAGACTATATTGGAGAGGTTCCTTATCTATCTGGCGCTACCATACTGGGGGATGGGAGTGTCGCCTTGATATTGGATGTAGGTGCGATTGTGAAGGAAGAGGGATCATTCTATGAATCTCATCATATAGAAACGAACGACGGGCAGGGTGAAGGCAAGACGGTTATGCAGATGGTTGCGTTCCAGCTTGCTGGCGGGCAATATGCGCTTCCAATCCAGCGAGTGAAGGAGATCATTCCTGTACCTCCGGTGACGCAGGCTGTTCATGCTCCGCCGCATATGCTGGGTCTCATTCATTTACGGGAGGCTGTATTGCCTGTCTTCAATCTTCGCAGCTTCTTCGGCTTACCGGAGCAAGCTTGTACACAGGATAAAGCTCGAATTATTGTCGTCGAGACGAATCGCCGGGATGTGGGCATTCGTATTGATGAAGTGACAGAAGTGCTGATGTTATCGGAGTCCGATGTGGAAGACTTGCCGCATACAGCGGACAGGCGAGGAAGGCATGAGGTTGTGAAGCGTCTGTATCGTCATGGAGAGCGGCTTGTGATGCTGATGGATATCGACTGTTTCTTGCGGGAGTGCGAGTACTCCTGAGCATTTCTTCCGGAATATGAGGGGGGAGACAATATGCTGGAGCAGGTGGGCCAATGTTGTAAGTGTCGGACATCAATTGTTTGCAGGGACGGCTTCCTGGACGGGATTGTGCTTGAGGATCAACGGCTGATCTGTTTCCCTTGCTCTGAAGAGGGCGGGCTTAATTCAGATGAGGATAAGGGGCTAGGGAGCAGCAGTAAGCGATGTGACCTCAGCTAGAGATTGGCAAGTGGACGAATGGGGAGCAATAAGCGATGTGACCTCAGCTAGAGATTGGAAAGTGGGCGAATGGGGAGCAGTAAGCGATGTGACCTCGGCTGCAATAAGGGAGTAAGTGTGAAGGACGCTGTCAGGCGGTTTTCTCAAGTAATGGAACGAATTCCTGATTAGTGTGAGCAGCATGCAAGCAATGCGACGGCGCCGGGTGATTGCTATCACCCGGCGCTAATGCGTTATTAAGGCGCAGATGCTAGTTTAGAGAGTTGCACGACACGACATATCATATAAAACGATGTAATGACGCATCTAGCTCGGAACACATTGGCAGTGACTCGTGACTCGCTGAATGTTGATACGCACGAGTTTGGCAAGCATAGTGTAACGGATCATCTGACGACGGATGAAATCATCGGACAGATTGCAGCCAATGCCGGGCTGGAGCTCGAACCGGACAAGCGAGTGGACACTCGTTGAGCTGTGACATGCTCCTGATCATATGGAATGGATTTTGTACAGTTTATTTTGTTGAAATACTCATTATGCAGGACAATAACTGGAAAATATACAGTTGCATGGAGAGAAACGGTGCGATATGGCACATGAAGGTCGAATTAGTGACATGAAATCCAGTTATTATGCATAAAAAGGCAAAAAAAGAAACGTTTATAGCAGTGAATCCAGTTAGCGCATGTAAATGAAAAGAAAGGTCATCAGCCAGGTTGGCGGACGCGCAGCACTTCTTCCGTGAGCAGGGGCACCGCCTCGAACAAGTCGCCGATGATGCCATAGTCGGCAACGCCGAAGATAGGCGCATCGGAATCCTTGTTGATCGCGATGATCGTGCGGGACTGGCTCATGCCGGCCAGGTGTTGGATCGCACCGCTAATGCCGCAGGCGATATAGAGCTGCGGCGTCACGACTTTGCCCGTCTGCCCGATCTGGAGGGCATAGTCGCAGTAGCCGGCGTCGCAAGCGGCGCGCGAGGCGCCGACTGCGCCGCCGAGCGCAGCGGCAAGCTGGCGCAGCGGCTCGAAGCCCGCCGCGCTGCGCACGCCTCTGCCGCCCGAGACGATGATGTCGGCCTCGGACAAGTCGAGCTGTCCGCCGGCGCGGCTGACGATGCCGCGGACGGCGGTGTAGAGCTTCGGCACCGTGAAGGAGAGCTCCTTCACGGTGCCGCCCCTGTCTGCGGCGTCCTGCGGTTCCGCCGCGGGCATATTGTTCGGGCGCACCGTGATGATCCACGGGTGGCCCGGGAGGAACTGCCGCCGCTCGAACGCCTTGCCGGCGTAGAGCGGGCGGATGAAGCCGACGTCGCCGTCATCGTCAATCTCGATGGCGGTGACGTCGGCAATGTGGCCGGCGCCATGGGCAGCGGCCACACGGGGCGCGAGCTCGCGCCCCGCAGCGGTATGGCCGAGCAGCAGCGCGTCCGGCCCCACCGCAGCCATGGCCGCGCCCAGGACGGCGATGTACGCCTCGGGCGCGAAGTCGCGCAGGGCGGGATCGTCGGCGACATGCACGACGTCCGCGCCCCGCGCGATAAGCGCGGCGGCGTCCTCCGCCGCGCCGTCTGCGCAGGCGATGACGGCATGGACCTGGCCGCCATCGCCTGCAAGCCGCCTTGCCGCGCCTAGCGCTTCCAGCGCGACGCGGCGCAGAGCGCCGTTCCTGCGCTCTGCGAACAGTAGTATCGTTCTGCTCGTTCTGGTCGTTTTGGTCATCATGCAGCAGCTCCTTTTCCTCCGTATTTCTCCAAGCTCGCCCTCTTCTCTCATCCCTCTACCCAGCCTGCCAGTCGCTTCTTATCGTAATTGCGTTACAAGGGCTGGTAACTCATGGCTCTTGTCATCTCTGCCGAATTGCCCGCCAGTCCGCTACAACAGCTTCGCTTCCGTCTGCAGCAGGCGGACGAGCTCGCGTGCCTGCTCCTCCGGGGTACCGCTCAGCCGCTTGCCGGCAGCCCGCTGGGGCGGCGGAGTCAGCTCCGTCCTGACTGTACGGGCCTCCTCCTGCTGGGCTGATATCGCCAGATCGGCCAGCGCAACGCTCTTGAGCGGCTTGCGCTTAGCCTTCATAATGCCCGGCAGGGACGGATAACGCGGCTCGTTCAGTCCTTGCTGAGCAGTAATGAGCGCGGGCAGCGGGATGCACACCGTCTCCGTATCCCCCTCGACATCCCGTTCGACGAGCGCATAGTGGGAAGCACCCTCCGCATGCGCCGCGCTAAGCTCCTCTTCCGTGCCGACCGTTAGCTTCAGCGCTGCGGACGCATGGGGCAAGCCTAGACGCTGGGCGACCTGCAGCGCCACGCTGCCGGAGCCCGTATCGACGGCGAACAAGCCGGCCAGTACAAGCTCCGGCGACAGCGGAGCGACGACGGCGGCGAGAGCGGCGGCTAATTGGCTCCCGTCGTCCGATATGGATTCATCGTTCAGCAGTATAGCTTCATCTGCACCTATCGCCAGCGCGGTTCGCAGCGCTTCCTTGGCTCTATCGGGGCCGCAGCCTACAGCAATGACCTCGCCGCCATGCTTCTCCTTCAGCCGAATGGCTTCCTCCAGAGCGTACTCGTCGTAAGGGTTAATCACATATTTGGCGTCACGTTCATCCACCGCACCATCGATTATTTTAATTTTCTCCTCCGTATCGAAGGTTTGCTTCAGCAATACGATCATTTTCAGCACGGCATCCATCACCTCCAACCGCGAATTGTCGTTCCTCCAGCTCCGGCAGCAATCGCTCTTCCATCAGTGCTACCTTATGTCACGATATGGAGGAATAGACCGTCAACAGGCACGTATTGTTCAGCATGTTGCTTGCGGGCGCCTCATATATATGTAAGACCGTCAACCTATTATGAAAGCGCTTTAATGCTTGTCCGGACGAATACGTGTACTTACATCCTTACACGGAGGAGGGAGTCGAAGATGACGTTAATAGGGATGCTTGACACAGCTCTCCAACTGATGGGCGGGATGCAAGGGATCGGAGCATGGATTCGGTGGAGTCTATTTGCCGTTGCGGTCATAGGCATGGTGTGGCTGTTCGCGGTGGTCGTACAGCGGCGGGTGGACAATATTCGGCTTGGTGTGCCCGTTCCATTCAGGCGCTACAAGCCGCAGGGCAGAGGGAAGGGAACAGCGGGCGAAGTGCTCGGTCATCGTCGGCTGCTGAATGATATACGCAGCGGGGCGATGCACCTTGTCTACTTCTATGGATTTATCGTACTGCAGTTCGGGGCGCTTGACCTCTTATGGAAAGGATTGAGTGGAGGCGATGCCTTGCCGCTGCCCTACTATCCGTTATTCTCCTGGATGCAGGAGATCACAGTTGCGCTTGTGCTCGCAGCTGTCTGTTACGGCGGATACAGGCGCTACATAGAGAGGCTTCCCCGCTTGAAGCGGGGATGGAAGCCTTCCATTGTTCTTTGGTTGATCGGCACGCTTATGATGACTATTTACTTGTCGCTTGCCTTCGAGCGATTGGCAGCGTCCGGTGGAGGCCATCTTCCCTCTGCGGCTTATGCTCCCGTCAGTGGTCCGATATCGGAAGCGCTGGCAACGGCAGGCATCGGCGCAGGCAGCGCCGCGGCTCATGTCGGCTTCGAGCTGTTCTGGTGGCTCCATCTGCTTGTGTTGCTAGGATTTCTTGTTTACGTGCCGCAATCCAAGCACTTTCATCTGCTGGTCGCTCCAGTCAACCTATGGTTCCGGCGTAACGATCCTCCCGGAAGGCTGGCGCCACTCGATCTCGAAGACGAGGATGCAGAGAGCTTCGGGGCGGGAGACATCCGGCATTTTACGCAGAAGCAGCTGCTGGACTTGTATGCGTGTGTGGAATGTGGCCGTTGTACGAATGTGTGTCCGGCATCCAACACCGGGAAGCTGCTGTCTCCGATGCATCTCATTGTGAAGCTGAGAGATCATCTGACCGAGAAGGGGGCGGCGATTACATCCCGGTCGCCATGGATGCCCGCAGGGCTGTGGCAGAGAGGCGAACCAGAGGCCGCGCATGCGATGGGAGCTGTTATCCCCTCGTCCGACACTGCGCCAGGCGATGAGTTGACGCGGAGCGAAGAAGGGATGCGGAAGTTCGCCACGGATATCGGTTCGACGATGGCGAGCCAGAAGACGGCCTGGAATGGGCAGAAGGGCAGACAGGCGGAGGAAGTCGCCTTGATAGGCGACGTGATGACAGAAGCGGAGCTGTGGTCGTGCACGACTTGCCGTAACTGTGAAGATCAGTGCCCGGTTGGTAACGAGCATGTAGACAAAATTATCGACATGCGGCGGCATCTGGTCCTGATGGAAGGCAAGCTTCCCGCCGACGGTCAACGCGCCTTGCAAAATATCGAACGGCAGAGCAACCCATGGGGCTTGCCGCGAGCCGAACGGGCGGAATGGATTGACGATTGCGAGCGGAAAACGGGAATACGCGTAGTCACGATGGCCGAATGTCTGCGAAGCGGTGGCCAGCCGCCGGAAGTGCTCCTCTGGGTAGGGTCCATGGGAGCCTACGATAACCGGAGCAGGCGTGTATTATACGATCTGGTGAAGCTGATGACACGCGCTGGTCTGCGCTTCGTCACGCTTGGCGAGGAGGAGCGAAGCTCCGGCGATACGGCAAGGCGAATAGGCAATGAGCTGTTGTTCCAGCAATTGTGCCGGGAGAACATCGATACGCTGCGGAAGTATGCGATTCGTCATATTGTTACGGCATGCCCGCATACCTTTAATACGTTCAAGAATGAATATCCGGACTTCGGCATGCCATGTGACATTGTCGTGGAGCATCACACCGAGCTGCTGAAGCGGCTTGTGGAAGAAGGGAGGCTGATGCCGGAATATCCGGTAGTGGAAAAAGTGACGATCCATGATTCCTGCTATCTGGGACGCTATAACGATCAATACGAAGCTCCCCGCACCCTGCTCCGCGCTATTCCCGGCGTCGTCGTCAGCGAGATGGAGCGGTCCCGGAGCAACGGGATGTGCTGCGGTGCAGGCGGCGGATTGATGTGGATGGAGGAGCTCGAGGGAACGCGGATGAATTATGCCAGGACGGCACAGGCTTTGGAAGTGAAGCCGTCCGTTATCAGCTCGGCTTGCCCTTATTGCCTTACGATGATGGAGGATGGGCTGAAGTCGCTGGCCAAGGAGGAGGAAGTGGCGGCCAGAGATGTGGCGGAGCTGCTAGCAGAGAGTGTATTCGGCGCATCGGGAGACAAATTGGGGCGAGGTGAACAGGAATGATGCCATCTCATGGGCGAATCAGGCAAGCGGATAGAGTAAGTAGATGTGTCGTGATCGGTTCGGGCATAATGGGCGCGGGAATTGCCGCTCACTTGGCCAATGCCGGCATGCAAGTGACGCTATTGGACATCGTGCCGGGCTCGTTGACGACGGAGGAGCGCAGTAAGGGTCTGACGCTGGGGGACGCCAAGGTAAGGAACCGGCTGGCGGATGAAGCCGTCAAGCGAATCCATCATGCCAAGCCGCCCATGCTCTACGATCCGTCATGGATCAGCCGGATTCGTACGGGCAACTTGAGCGATCATCTCTCCGCCGCGGGAGAAGCGGATTGGATTATCGAAGCCGTGGTGGAACGGCTTGATATTAAGCGCAAGGTATTAGAGAGCATAGATACGGCCAGGAGGCCAGGTTCGCTCGTGACGACGAATACGTCCGGGTTATCCGTTGGAGCGATGGCGGAAGGAAGAAGCGGCGATTTCAGGCAACACTTCGCCGCCACGCACTTCTTCAATCCACCCAGATACATGAAGCTGGTGGAGATTGTTCCCACCGCGGATACATCCCCCGAGACGGTCACGCTCCTGACGGAGCTATGCGAGCGAAGGCTAGGCAAGGGGGTGGTGCTTGCGCGGGATACGGTGAATTTTATTGCGAATCGGATTGGCGCACATGGGATGCTGGTGACGCTGGAAGAGGCGCTCCGCTGCGGATTGACGGTGGAAGAGACCGATGCGCTGACGGGAACCGCGATGGGCAGGCCGAAGACAGCCACGTTCCGGATGATGGATATGGTTGGACTGGATACGCTGCTGCATGTCGTGGACAATGTCCTGGATCGAAGCGCCGATCCCGCGGAAAGGGCGATATTCGCCAGGCCCCAGCTGCTGGTGAAGCTGGTGGAGTCGGGCAGGCTGGGGAGCAAGTCGGGAGCCGGCTTCTATCGCAAGACAGCCGGAACAGATGGCCGCAGCATGATTCAGTCGCTGCGGTTCCCCACGCTGGAATACGGATCGCCATCGCGTGCTTCCTCTCCTGTACTTGAGGCGGTGAAGGCCGCAGGAGGCGCAGCAGCCAAGGTGCGGGCGCTGTTATCGGCAGCTCCGAAGCATACGCACAGCCAGTTCGCATGGGCTTGCCTGAAGCGTACGCTTCTCTATGCCGCCAGCCTGAACGGGGTCATCGCAGATCATCTGACGGATATCGACAAAGCGATGCGCTGGGGATTCAACTGGGAGCTTGGCCCGTTCCAGCTATGGGATGCGATCGGTCTGGAGCAGTCCGTCCGGCGCATGGAGCAGGAAGGAGATGTCGTTCCGGCATGGGTGAAGGAATGGATTGCCGGAGGCAACTCCAGCTTCTATCGGTGTGAAGGAACGAAGCGCTTGTTCGCCCATGACGGTGGTTACCGGGAAGAGAGCGGCGAAGGCGATTGCATCTCCCTGGCGGGGCTTAAGGAAGCGGGGCGAACTGTTCTCTCCACGCCGGGAGCAAGTCTTATTGACATCGGAGATGATGTTGTCTGTCTGGAATTCCACTCGACAAGCAATGCGATTGGCGGCGATATACTATCGGCAATCACCTTGTCGGCCGAGGAGGTGTCGCGTAATTGGCGGGGACTCGTTATCGCGAATGAAGGGCGCAATTTCTGCGTGGGAGCCAACCTGGCCTTGTTGTTAATGGAAGCCCAGAGCGGCGACTGGGATGAGGTAGAGGACATTATTCGTTACTTCCAACGCAGTATGGGGTTGCTCGCTTCCCTGGACAGACCGGTCGTCGCTGCGCCGCATCGGATGACGCTGGGCGGCGGCGTAGAAGCGTGTCTGCCGGCCGACCGCATCATCTACTCGCCGGAGACATACTTCGGGCTGGTCGAGACAGGTGTCGGGCTTATTCCAGCAGGCGGAGGCAGCATGGCGGCGGCCATGCTGGCGGCCGATCGGGCACAGGCGGCGTCCGGCGGCCGGTCGGAAGCAAGTCCAATGCTGCTCCAGCCGCAGCTGAACCAGTTATTCGAGACGATCGCGCTGGCGAAGCATTCCACCAGCGGCTTCGGGGTGAGGGCGCTCGGCTTCCATCGTCCTGGCGACCGCGTCATTATGCGGCAGGATGCGCGCATCGGGGAAGCGAAGCATGAATGTCTGGAGCTTGACAGGCAAGGCTACTCTCCGCCGTCGCAGCCCCTCATCCCCGTAGCGGGAGGAGAGGGCAAGGCTGTGCTCGCGCTGGCGATTCAGTCCATGAAGCATAGCGGCTATATCAGTCCCCATGACGAGCTCATTGCCGGGAAGCTGGCGCATGTGCTGAGTGGAGGGGACGTGGCGTTCGGGACGAAAGTGAGCGGGCAGTATTTACTGGATCTGGAATGCGAAGCGTTCCTGAGCCTGTGCGGCGAGCCGAAGACGCAGCAGCGCATGAGCCATATGCTGGAGACGAACAAGCCGCTTCGCAACTGAGTGTGTAGACGTCAATGCACATCGCGCAGACGCATGTATCTGGCTCGTGCCTGCGAGCCGAAGGGAGGCAGTGCATGTCACTGAAATCATTGTTCGACAACTATGAACGAGACGCCGTTATCGTTGCCGCTGCACGAACGGCGGTAGGCAAGGCGAAGAAGGGCAGCCTGGCGGAGACGAGAGCGGAGGACATGGGCAAGGCCGTCATCCTAGGACTGCTGAGCCGGGTACCGGACTTGTCTGCAGGGGAGATTGAGGATGTTATTCTCGGCTGCGCCATGCCGGAAGGCGAGCAGGGGCTCAATGTCGCTCGCATCATCTCCTTGTATGCGGGTCTTCCACATACGACGCCGGCCGTCACGGTCAATCGCTTCTGCGCATCCGGGCTGCAGTCTATTGCTTATGCAGCGGAACGAATTCGTATCGGGGAGGCGGAGTGCATACTGGCAGGCGGCGTAGAGAGCATGAGCCATGTACCGATGACAGGCTTTCACTTGTCCCCGCATCCAGATATTGCAGAGAGCATGCCGGAAGTGTACATGGGGATGGGCCATACGGCCGAGGAGGTGGCCCGCCGCTATGGTGTGACCCGGCAGCATCAGGACGAGTTCGCCGCTTCCAGCCATCAGAAGGCGGCTTCGGCGATTGCGGCGAACAGCTTCCGGGAGGAGACCGTTCCTGTGACGGTAAGTAGATCAGGGAGCGACGAAGTCGGCAGGCCATGGAAGCGAGTATTCACGTTCGATACGGACGAAGGAGTGAGACCGGAGACGACCGTGCAAAGGTTGGCGCCGCTGAAGCCTTCATTCGCGCGAGACGGTACCGTAACCGCGGGCAATTCCTCCCAGATGAGCGATGGAGCGGCCGGCGTTATTATAATGAGCCGATCTGCCGCGAAGCGGCATGGCTTGCGGCCGCTGGCTGCATTCCGAAGCTTCAGCCTGGCCGGCGTCGCTCCGGAGATGATGGGCATCGGCCCAATCGAAGCCGTACCGAAGGCGCTGCATCGCGCAGGCATTACGAAGGAGCAAGTGGATCTGTTCGAGCTGAATGAAGCGTTCGCGGCGCAGTGTGTGCCCATTATTCGGGAGCTGGGGCTGAATGCGGAGCGGGTCAATGTGAACGGCGGAGCGATTGCGCTGGGCCATCCGCTTGGCTGTACGGGCAGTAAGCTGTCGGTATCGCTTATTCATGAGCTGGGTCGGCGCGGTGGGGGCGTCGGCGTGGTCACGATGTGCATAGGCGGCGGAATGGGAGCAGCTGGCGTATTTGAAGTGTATGCGAGCTATTAAGCGCGAGAGTGACATGTTATTCGGAGAGGGGGATGGCCGCATATGGCGGACAAAGTGCGATTCGGCGGGCGTTTTATAATCGAGGACAGCTTGCCGGGGGCGGTGGTGACGCCTGAGGACTTTACGGAAGAGCAGCGGATGATGTCGCAGGCGGCAGAGCAATTTCTGGCTGCAGAAGTAACGCCGCGCGATGCGGAGATCGAAGCGCTCGATTACGGGCTGACGGTGGAGCTGATGCGCAAGGCGGGGGAGCTTGGCTTGTTGGGGGCGGATGTTCCGGAGCCTTTCGGGGGGCTGGGATTGGATAAGGTAAGCACGACATTGCTGGCCGAGACGATGGCGAGATCTTCTTCCTTCGCTTTGTCGGTAGGCGCTCATACCGGGATCGGCACACTGCCCATCGTCTTCTTCGGCACGGCGAAGCAGAAGGAGACGTATTTGCCCGATCTCGCCGCCGGCACGAGAATTGCCGCGTACTGCCTGACAGAGCCGGCTTCCGGCTCCGATGCGCTTGGAGCGCGCACGACAGCGAAGCTTTCAGCAGACGGGCAGCATTATTTATTAAACGGATCGAAGCTGTATATTACGAATGCCGGATTCGCGGATATATTCATTGTGTATGCCAAGGTAGATGGGCAGCATTTTACAGCTTTTATTGTGGAGAGGGGTTATCCAGGGTTCAGCGTCGGGCCCGAGGAGCATAAGATGGGGATAAAAGGATCGTCGACTTGCCCCCTCTTCCTGGAGGATGTGCCGGTGCCGGTACACAATGTGCTGGGGCAGGTGGGCAAGGGGCACCAGATCGCCTTCAACATATTGAATATTGGACGCTTCAAGCTTGGCGCGGCCTGTCTCGGTTCATCCAAGGAGACGATTGAGCTCTCCAGCGGTTATGCTAACGCCCGCAAGCAGTTCGGCCGCGTTATTTCCTCCTATCCGCTCATCGGAGCGAAGCTGGCAGATATGAATATCCGCACGTTCGTGCTGGAGAGCATGGTGTACCGGACGGCGGGATGGATCGACAGCATGCTTAGCGGGTCTGAAGAAGCTAGCGGTGACGGTTCCGGCAATGGAGGGATGATGGCTGCGGAAGCGATTAGCGAATATGCGCTGGAATGCTCCATTGTGAAGGTATTCGCATCGGAGGCGCTGGATCACATTATCGACGAGGGGGTGCAAATACACGGCGGATACGGTTATATCCGCGAATACAAAGTAGAGCGCATCTATCGCGATGCTAGAATCAACCGCATATTCGAAGGGACGAATGAAATCAACCGAATGCTGATTCCCGGCACACTGCTGAAGCGAGCGATGAAAGGGGAGATCCCGTTACTGCATAAGGCGCAGGCGCTGCAGGCGGAGCTGATGCAGCCTATGCCGCTGCCGGTATTCCAGGAGCCGTTAAGTCAGGAGGCTTACCGAATCGCACAAGCGAAAAGGATCTGCCTGGCGGCGCTGGGTCTTGCGGTGCAGACGCATGGAACATCACTAGAGCAGGAGCAGGAGGTGCTATGCGTACTAGCCGATCTCATGATTGGAATATTTGCGATGGAGAGCGTCCTGTTGCGTACGCAGAAGCTGCTGATGCAGACAACGGCGTCGGCGGCAGTGGAGGCAAGCCGCGAGACAGCTGTTATAATGACGGAAGTATTCGTTCAGGAGACGATGGAGGAGGTGGATTCGCTTGCCAAGCGTGCCCTCTCTGCCCTTCAGCAGGGAGATGCGCTTCAAGTGCAGTTGTCGGTGTTGAAGAAGCTCATGCGCGCCCCGCTCAAGGATACGATCGGGCGGAAGCGGACAATAGCGGCCAGAGTGATTGCAAGTGAGCACTATGTGGTATAAAGGGGGAGATCAGTCATGTCGAGGATTGGACCGGAAGACTCGCCTATACCTAATTATTCTGATCCGGAGGAGAGCGGGGAGGAGGCTGTACAAGAGCAAGCGGAAGAGGAAGAGGGTTCCTCTGAAGCAGTCCTGGATGACGAGCCGGAGCTAACTCGTCCTTGGCTTAAGCATTACCCCGGGGAAGTGGAGCCGACGCTTGTTTATCCGGGCGGTAGCATTGCCCAGTTTTTGCTTGATGCTGTCAATCGCTATCCGACCCATCCCGCCGTACACTTCATGGGCAAGACGTTGACATATCGGGATATCCATACGGATGCCGTAAGGCTTGCCTCCAATCTGGCCGCGCTAGGCGTGCAGAAGGGAGACCGTGTGGCCATTATGCTTCCTAATTGTCCGCAAGCGGTCGTCTCCTATTATGGCGTTCTGCTATCCGGTGGAATAGTTGTGCAGACGAATCCGCTTTATGTAGAGCGGGAGCTGCAGCATCAATTGAAGGATTGCGGAGCATCGGCGATCATTACGCTGGATTTGCTGTATGACCGGCTAGCCCGTGTGAGGGGGGAGGAGCCTGACAACGGGCCTGTGCCGGACTTGAAGCATGTCATTATTACGTCGATCAAGGATGGCCTGCCCTTTCCCAAGAGTATGCTCTACCCCATCAAGCAACGGAAGGAAGGGTTCCGTTCCCGTATTCCGTACGGCCGGCTCGGCGTAAGGTCTTACCGCAAGCTGATGAGCGGGCGCATTCCTTCCGTTGAGCTTCCGCCGCTTGCACAAGGCGATGAACTGGCGGCGCTGCAGTATACGGGAGGTACGACGGGGACGCCGAAGGGCGTCATGCTTAGTCATGGGAATTTTGTCGCGAATACATGCCAGATTGCAGCCTGGTGCTACAAGGCGGAGGAGGCTAAGGAGAATTTTCTGGCCGCGCTACCTCTGTTCCAAGTGTTCGGCTTGACGGTGCTGATGAATTTATCGGTCATGCGAGCAGGCACGCTGACCTTGCTGCCGCGATTCGAGACAGATACTGTGCTACGGACAATTCGGGAGCAGAGACCGACCATCTTCCCCGGAGCTCCGACAATGTATGTCGCGCTTATCAATCATGCCCGATCTGCAGAGATGGACTTGACCTCCATCAATATTTGCATTAGCGGATCCGCAGCATTGCCGCTTGAGGTGCAGGAGCAGTTCGAGGCGTTGACCGGCGGACGGTTAATTGAAGGCTACGGCCTGTCGGAGGCGGCACCGGTGACACATGCCAATCCGATATGGGGACATCGCAAGATTGGCACGATCGGGTTACCGCTTCCTGATACGGATGCCGCCGTGATCGATCCGGTTACGGGCAAGAGGTTGCAGCAGGGCGAGCTGGGCGAGTTGGTTGTACGCGGTCCGCAAGTGATGCAGGGATATTGGAATCGACCTCAGGAGACCGCTCAGACGCTTCAGGACGGATGGCTGAGAACCGGCGATTTGGCGACGATGGACGAAGATGGATATTTTATTATCATGGATCGCATCAAGGACGTCATTATCGCCGGCGGATTCAATGTGTATCCCCGGGAGGTGGAGGAAGTGCTGTATGAGCATCCCGCCGTTCGCGAAGCTGCTGTTATCGGCGTGAAGGATGATTACCGAGGGGAGACAGTGAAGGCATGTATCGTGCTGAAGGAGGGCTGGCAGGTGTCAAGAAGTCAACTGGATAAATGGTGCAGAACCAGACTTGCAGCATATAAGGTACCCAATCACTACACATTCAGGGAAACGCTTCCAAAAACAATGGTCGGAAAAGTGCTGCGGCGCAAGCTGATTGAAGAGGAAACTTCTACTGAAGCGGCCGCAGACCAGCGTAAGGAATGAAGGACATGGGGAACGACAAGTGGATTCAGTTGAATGCGGATGACGCCGGTCAAATAACTCGACTTGCAGAACGCGCCAAATCCACCTTCTGGGGCCTGCTTGGCTGCGAGGTGACGCATGCCGACGAGAAGAGTGCGACGATCTCTCTTGAAGTTGCTCCTTCTCATCTGAATCTGCTGGGCATCGTGCACGGCGGCGTGTTGATGTCTATGATGGACAGCGCAATGGGCATTGTCGTCATGCTGGCGGAGACGAAGGAAAGTGCATTGACGACGAATTTGAATACCCACTTTCTAGCGAATACCGGAAACGGACTGCTGCTGTGCGAATCGGAGCTGATTCATCGATCCGGACGGACGCTGACCTTGCTGGCGGAAGTGAAGGATGAGGCGGGCAAGCTGCTGGCATGGGGCAGTGGAACTTATCGCATTCTGTAACGTATGAACCTGTTAAGCATATGATATGCATATTGCGGTCATGATGACATTGGGCGTTGAAGGTAACGGATAATAGCATGGAACGAAAGTGAGAGCTGCTAGGTTGTATGCGCTTCTTCAATTTGTTATAATTACAGCAAATATTTGGAAGGTGATATGTATCTCGGAAGCGCTCTACACAACCGCTGCCGGAAACCCGATATATGATATAGAAGAAAGGAGGCGAAGACTTGGTTCAAGGCTGGGTAACGACGCTTGTGCTTGCGTTCGGAATAGCGGTTGCCATCATTGGAGTTGTCGCCTACTTAAGGCTGTTCCGCAAGGAGAAGGCGTCGACTCATACAAGCGCTGAACCCTTGTCTTCCGCTTCGGCTTCAGAAGCTGCGGTATCCAAGGATTCCGGCATGAATGACATTTCCGGCGACGATAACAGGTGCGATTAAGAATAGTTTACTTTTCTATTGGTGACCGAACTGTTATAATAGTAAGAAAAATGAAAACATTGTGACTCGAATGGCCATGGAGTTGCCTGCACCGAAGGGGGGTTCTTGCGGTGTAAGAGCCGCATACGTTCTCGATTATTACTGTTTAGGACGACCATCCAGTGTATAAGGAGGAGATTTCATGGCGAAGCATAGCCAGAATGAAGTCAAGGAAAGCCTGAAGGAACTAACGAGAATTTTTCAACCCAAGGACCCAAGGAAGTTTGTGAAGGACTATATTCGCAAGTATCGCATTACGGGCGGATATGAGGACGAACTAACCTCGCTGGTAGAGGATGAACTAGGCAGGCTGAACTCCTCTGTAGGATAACAATTCGAATCGATGATCATTCCACAAGCCCTGTTTCCGGCAGAAGCCGGACAACAGGGCTTTCTTCTCGTGTAGGAAAGTATACATTTTCGGGATAATATTCGCTTTAGACAAGGTAAAAGTTGCGAGTCCTGAGCTGTAAGCAATGGAACGGTTACCACAGCGCTTAATTGGCGCTTAATTGGCTCCTAATGGGCTAATGGGCAGGTTAACGGTTGCCCTGGAGCTTATGGAGCCCAGAACGTGCGTTATCGTATGTTACTGTGTGAAATAGGCTCCAAGGCAACCGTTGCAGCAGCAAGAGATTTTCTTTTTTTATGTAGAATATGTACTAGACCAGCGGCAGAATAATGAATTTCTATCGCAATAGTTATGATCCCTCGAGTTACGGAATAGGGTAAGCATATACGCCTATTTTGCGTTATGGCTTATTCTTCGAGGAGGTATCGTACATGGCATTGGAATTGGAATTGAAGACAAGGGAGAACATCCGCGGCATCCGCAAGGCGGGTCGAATCGTGGCTGCATGTCACCGAGCGCTGTCAAGACGTCTAGCGCCGGGGGTGACGACGCAGGAGATCGACCGGTTCGTGGAGCGCTTCATGCTGGACCGCGGAGCGATTCCCGCTCAGAAAGGCTACAAGGGGTATCCTTATGCCACGTGCGCATCCGTTAACGATGTTGTCTGTCACGGATTTCCAGATACGGAGCCGCTGGAATCGGGAGATATCGTCACGATAGACATGGTGGCCGATGTGGACGGCTGGAAGGCGGACTCTGCCTGGACTTATGCGATCGGCAAGACGACAAGCTCGACCGACAAGCTGATACGGGCGGCCAAGGCTGCCATGCTGGCAGGCATCAAGCAAGCTGTCCCGGGCAATTGCATCGGCGATATCGGCCATGTTATACAGAAATGTGCGGAACGAGAAGGCTATAAAGTCGTGAAGATGTTCGTCGGTCATGGTATTGGCAGGGGTCTGCATGAGTATCCCCAGGTCGACCATTTCGGAGTGAAGGGAGACGGAGTCAGGCTGGAGGAAGGGATGGTCATCACCATCGAGCCTATCATTACGAAGGGAAGCGCGGACGTTTTCATCATGCCGGATGGCTGGGCAGCCAAGACGGTGGACGGAGCATGGGCCGCTCAATTCGAGCATACAGTGGCAATTACGAAGGGAGGGCCCATCATTTTAACGCGGTGGGAGGAGTAGAGCGGGCAAGTGAATCGTTTACGATGACAAGCGGAGCATTTATGCTCTGCTTTTTCCTTGTTCCCATTCTTTTTCCAATTGCATGGAACATATGCCGCTTCCGACCGTAATAAGGTATAATCTTATCATGCGAATGTGCTCGGAGAGGAGGTAGACTGCAATGGATCAAGGCTTGAATGTTGTACTAATCGAGAAGCTCCCAGGGGGCGAGATGAAGGAGATTGAAACGCGTCGCTGGAGCATGAATATGGTGTCTTCTCTGGAGCATGTCAATTATCTGGTTGTGAGCGATCAGGAATACGAGACGATTGAAGGCAGGCTGAATGTCGATCAGGAGAGGCTCGAGCTTCTGCTGGTCAAGATGAAGCACGACAGCTAGTAGTACAAGAGAGGGAGGAATGCAGCTTGAATCAAGAGCAGAGCAACAATAAAACGGCGTCGCCCAAGCTGTTCGCAGCAGACGGCAAGCCGTTGAAAGTATTGTCCACATCGCTCGGCGTCGCCCTGCTGGCCAATGCCGTATTCAGCTCTGGCGCGATGGCGACGAGCGGTACCGCCGGCAGCTCCGATGAGCAGCCGAAGCTGGTGTCATGGTCAACGGAAGAAGTGAAGAAGTATTATGATGCGAAGGTGGATTGGAGTCTGCCGATTACGCCTGAAAGCTTGGCCGTACAGCAAGAAGAGGCGGAAGGATCCGGTTCCGGAGAGACGACGGTTATCCATCGATACGAATCCGGCTTCGGCTGGGACGATCTGCTTCTGTATCATCTGTTATTCAATGCCGGGTCCAGCTATTCGTCGAAGGGCTGGTACAACAAGCGTCCGGCTTACTATACGAAGTCGTATTATTCGAAGTCGAAGCAATCGTACCAGCCCAAGACCTATACGAGCGATATGTTCCAGAACAAGCAAGTTGCCGGCACTTCCGTACGGCCGAAGACGTCTACGACGACAGGCTCAGTGACGAGAAGATCGACATCGTCTCAGCCGGGCGGTATTGGTGGCAAATCAAGTGGATTAAGCTCCTCGGGCACATCTGGAAGCAAAAGCAGCAGCGTTAGCTCATCAGGTTCCAGCAGAAGCAGTTCCACTAGCTCTAGCAGAAGCAGCGGGTTCGGAGGATGAGTAGGGAAGTATTCCGTATGCTGACCGAGCCGCAGCCGAATCGGGAGGAACGAGTAGAGGCGCTGGCGGAATTGGGATTCACTTGGGCCAATCTGGAGGAAGAAGAATACTGGATTGATGCTATCGTGGGGATGGACAGAGCGTGCTATGAAGAGCTTCGACAGGCATCTGTGATGCTGTGGAAGGTATTTCACCGTGCAGCACGATATGTTCATCGCAATCACGGACTATATGATCTGCTCGGCATACCGGAGATTCTATGGCCGATGGTCGACGATATGGAGCTGCCGGAAGAGGACTTCATTAGCCGTTATGCCCGCTTCGACTTCGCGGTATCGGGCGATGGTGTCATCAAGCTGCTTGAGCTTAATGCGGATACACCGACAGGCTATGTGGAGTCTGCGATTGCTACGCCTTGGCTGTGTGCGGAGGCCGGTATCGACTCCCCTAATGCCGCTATGAAGGAGCATGTAGCTGCCGCATGGGGCGAAGAGCGGCCGCAGATCGCCGCCTGCGTCGCCTATGGCGAGCATATGGAGGATTCCGGAACGATTGAAGCGTTGGTGCGGCATAGCGGCCTGGACATGCCATGCAAGGACTGTCTGGAGCTGTACGTCGATGAAGGCATATTGCGGGATGGGCAAGGAGAAGCCATACGCAGCATGTTCGCGCTCTACCCGAAGGAGTGGATGGCGGTTGACGATGGCGGTGATGCGCTCGCCTACGCGGTGGAGTCGGGCAATCTGAAGCTGTTCAATCCGCCGGCCAGCATATTGCTGCAGTCCAAGGGGTTGATGGCAGTCATATGGGGGCTGTATGAGCTTGGCCAGTTGTATACGGAAGAAGAGCGCGAAGCGATTGCCACATATATGCTTCCCGCTTACAATAAGCCGGTATTCCAGGGCAGCTTCGTGTCGAAGTCGATGTTCGGGCGCGAGGGCGGTTCGGTCCGTCTGTATGACGCTTCCGGCGAGCTGGAGCTGGAGGACCGTGACGGATTCGACACGAGCAGGCTGTTCCCAACCGTCTATCAGAAGCGCGCAGAGCTGGCGAGCATTGTTACGCCAGTGGGAGAGCTTCGTCTGCTCACCGGCATGTTCGTCATCAATGGACAGCCGTGCGGCCTGCTAGGCCGTGCAGGAGGCTTGATTACCGGGAACACAAGCCATTTTATAGCGATAGGAGTGAATTAATTGCGAATGACGAGACGATGGGGATTAAGCAGGAAGCGGGGCAGAGCCGTGTGGATGGCTGGCGCGATTAGCTTGATGCTGGTGCTAGCGGGCTGCGGCAGCAATTACCCTTCTGTATTTAACAACTCTGCTACGTATACCGTTGACTCCGTATCATCCAAGCCGGCCAATGAGGCGGTGCGTGTGCCTTGGGATTACCGCATTGTAGAGGGCACGGTGGGCGATCTGATCGGAAGTGATATGACGCTGTTGCCGAATAACGAGTTGATGCCTAATGATGGCAATTATGCGACAGGGGATAAGGCATGGATATTGCAATTTATGGATGCCGAGCTCGTAACCGGCGCAGACGAACGTAATGAGATCAGATTGTCAGCATGGCGAACCATCAAGTCCTTCAAGGACGAGTCGACGGCCAAGGGAGATCTGGAGCAACTGAAGGTAGCGATAACAACGGAAGTCGATCTGGTCGGCGTATACAAGACCGAGTATAAAGGCGAGACCCGCAATTTTGCGATTGTGGAGCTTCCTTCCGGTAACCGGATTAAGCAGCCGATCGACGATGCCAGATATACGGATTTTGAGAAGAAGAAGACGGTAGACGTACATTTGGAGGAAGTGCACGATTTTGCCGATTATGACTTGGCATATGCGAAATTTCGGGGGTGGGCGAATTGACGGTAGTCATTAACATTGTAGTTAGCGTGGCGGTCATTATTTTGCTTCAATTGGTCGGTATGATTATATTTAATCTCATTACGCCGTTCAAGGATATGGAAGAGCTGAAGAAGGGGAATGTTGCCGTAGGGCTCGCGCTTGGCGGCAAGTTTATGTCCACCGCCATTATTCTAGGCGTGGCGGCTTATACGAATTCATCCATTTGGTTTATGATGCTTTGGTTCGCCATCGGCTACGTGTGCTTGCTGGCGGCGTACTTCATCTTTGATCTGCTGACGCCGGGGTTCAAAATATCGGAGCAGCTCATTAAAGGCAATACTGCGGTAGGAACGATGCTGTTCGCCGTCTATGTCGGCTTCGCCTTTGCGATTAGCAGCCTCATTATTTAATCATATGAAAAAGGCTGAACTTGATTGCTCAAGCTCAGCCTTTTTGTACGGGATGGATTAATTCGTCCCGCCCCGAAGCACGTGAACATCGGCCGTAATGATGCTGTCGCCTTCATAGAGCATGAAGCGGCCGTCCAGCCATTCGATGCGCAGCAGCTTACGATCATCGGACTGATACTGCCAGACGGACTGCTCGCCGCCTTGCATGAACGGGGTATTCCCCGTAGTGGTGATATGTCCGGCATATTGCTCCTCCATATGGTACATGCGTCCGTCCAGCTCCAACTGAACGGGCACCTCGTGGATGGAATCAAGCCGTCCGTCGATGGCATGATAGAGAGCATACTGCGTGGTCGCCCGATTCTCAATGAGCAGATAGCGGGTTGAGGCGCCATCCTGCAAGGTGAGCATGATGGTGCCGCGACGTTGGTTAACGGTACGGCCCGCGACCGTATAGAGCGTCAAGGACACTTCGCATACGTCTCCGGGGCCGATGGTGAAGATGCTTTTCTCTTCCAGTGGAGGCTCAGGCTTCTTCATGATATTGCGAATACGTTTAAACAGGCTCATCGATGTCCCTACTTCTCATATTGTTTCAACAGTGCGGCTAGCTCGTCATCAACGGCCTTATTGCCGCTTCTGGATGCGAACTCCTCGTCGATCGATTTGCCTTTGGAAGCGGCAAGATCGTTGCTGGCTTCCGCCATCGCTTCGGCCTGGCGCATCTTGTCTTCCATCCGCTTCATGCCAGCGGCCGCTGTGCCGGAGCCGAAGCCTGACATTGTCTTGTTGATCTGCGTCTGCGTCTTGGCCGCCTGATAACGCGCGACGAGCGTGTCGCGCTTGTTCTTCATCTCTTCCAGTTGCTTGCGCATCTCGTCCAGCTTGGCCCGAAGATTGTTCGCCAGCAACTGATTCTCGGAATAAGCTTCCTTGTATTCGATCATCTTTTTCTCTACTGCCTGCTTGTCTTCGAGAACGCGGCGGGCAAGCTCGATATTCTGCTCCTGGGCGGCAATATGCGCTTGCTCCGTTCGTTTCTGGAATAGCGCCTCCTGTTCTTCATAGAGCGCCTTGAATTTCTTCTCCAGCGCGATTTGCTGCGCTACGGCTTTCTCGGCATCCTCCAGGTCTTCGGTCATATCCCGGATGTATTGGTCCGTAAGCTTAATAGGATCTTCCGCTTTCTCGATCATGGCGTATACATTGGACAAGGTCAAATCTCTCAAACGTTTAAATAGTGACATTCAGAAATTACCTCCTGTAACATAGGGATGTTATACTTTACGTGTTTATCCTGAATAGGTTTCGAAGTGCGACGATGGAAAGGAGAAGTAAACATGCATTTTATTCGATTGATATCGTCCAGGCTGATGAGAATGAGCAGGCTGTCTATCGCTGCCATCATCGTAATGGTCGTGCTCTCGAGCGCTACAATCTCTTATGCGCTGGAGCCGGATACGTTCGGCAGCTGGTTCAACGCGATGTACTGGGTGCTCACCACGATGGCAACTGTGGGTTACGGAGACTTCAGTCCCGCTACGGTGGCGGGGAAAGCGTGGACCATGCTGCTCTATATATTCGGTATCGGCATGTTAAGTTTGGTAATCGGTAAAATTATTGATGCCATAGCGCTAATTCAGAAGAGGAGAGGAGTAGGCAAATTGAACTATTCCGGCAGCAACCATATTGTTATTATTAACTGGAGTAAAAAGGCGCAGACGGCGGTGGAGGAGATATTGTCCTACAAGCCGAAATGCGAGATTGTCATCGTGGACGAAAGCAGCCGTCACCCTCTGGAGCATCTGCCTACGGTTCATTTCGTTAGCGGCGATCCGGCGGAAGATGAGGTGCTGGCCAAGGCGGGTATTGAGCGGGCGAAGTCGGCGATTATCTTCTCGGATATCCGCATTGACGAATCGGCGCTGATCGATGGCAAATCGCTGTTGATCGCTTCCAGCGTGGAGCGGATCGCGCCGCAGGTTCATACGACGGTAGAAATAGTGCAGGAGAAGCATATCCGCAATTTCCATCATGTGCAGGTGAATGAATTCGTGCTGTCCCATGACGCGATATCGCGGCTTGCCGTCCGCTCGGCGTTGCACGAGGGGAATTCAGAGGTGCTTAGGCAGCTTCTTAGCAGGCAGTACGGCGACGATATTTACGAAGTTCCGGTCAATCGCGCTTGGCGTACTTATGCGGATGCGTTCCGGGGTCTGCTGGAGCAAGGCGCGACGCTTATTTCCGATCGCGGCGATCTGAGCATTAACCGGAAGCTTAGCGAGAATATTCCGTCGGATGCGCGGTTGTATATCATATGCGATGCGGATACGTATCAGCGATTGGCGAAGTAAGCGGCATTCCTCTTTAAAGTGTAGCCACGAGTAAGCCGTATTAGTGTATGAATCAATCATACACTGGAGCGTCGAAAAGGGGCGTGTGCAGCAGGAGAGTAGGACGGCGATAGATAGCCGTTTACGCTTCAATAGGATAAGGCAATGAAGCTGGGGGAGGGGGTCAATCTAACTGTATTTCATGTCATTAATTTATCGGAATACTTCTGCCTATGACAAATGAACTGGATTTTATGCTATTAATCTGGCCGCGAGACGAGATTTCATGTGATAATGTTTGATTTAACTGTACATTTTCCACTTGTAGGGCATAGGATGGGGATTTTTACTATAATAACTACTCAAAATCCATCTAAGAAGCCTCCAACTCCGTATGAAGCGCGAGAGTTGGAGGCTTCTTTCTTTCACGCCACTTGATCTTGTTATTGTTCGTGCTCCAGATGCTCGGCCATTCATTCCACCAGCGCTAGTGGGGAGAGATGATGTAACCGTGGTTGCAGAATGGGAAGAAGCTAGTTGGATAGAGAGTGGGGCTGTAGGCGATGTGATCTTTTGTTGCACAGTGGGGAGAAGCTGGATCAGGAGCTGCAAGGCAAGCATGTAGCATCGGTTGGAGCGCTGATAGCATTCAGGAATGGAATGGCTGTTTTTGGGCACAGTAGATTGAGAATTTGTTCCCTATCAGCAAGTCTTGAAGGAGGCCAATTATTGTGACAAGCCAATCGGGTCAGAAGAGGGAAGTGTTCCCACAGCAAAATCAAAGCCGTCAGCCCGGAATCGAAGCGGAGATGGCACCTCTGCCAGTATTTGATTCTGGCAGCTACAAAGCCGCAGGAAAGCTGGCAGGCAAGGTGGCGATTGTAACGGGAGGAGACAGCGGCATCGGCAGAGCGGTAGCGGTCGCATATGCCAAGGAAGGAGCAGCTGTGGTGATCGTGTATCTGAATGAGCACGAGGATGCGAATACTACGGAAGCGCACATAAGAAGGGCGGGAGGCGAGTGCTTGCTGCTGCCAGGGGATATCGGAGACGAAGCCTTCTGCAAGGATGTCGTCAAGAAGACCATTGGGCAATTCGGCAGGCTGGATATTGTCGTCAACAACGCGGCAGAGCAGCATGTCCGACAGAAGCTGGAGGAAATTCCGGCGGAGCAGCTGCAGAAGACGTTCCGGACCAATGTGTTCAGCATGTTCTACTTGACCGCTGCGGCAATGCCGCATCTGAAGGCGTCCAGCGCAATTATTAATACAGCCTCCATCACGGCTTATAGAGGCAATCCCACGCTAATCGATTATTCATCGACGAAGGGGGCGATCGTCTCGTTCACGCGCGCGCTGGCCGCTAATCTGGCAGGGCAAGGCATACGGGTGAACGGCGTTGCGCCAGGCCCGATATGGACGCCGCTCATTCCATCCTCGTTCGACCCGCAGGAAGTATCCACCTTCGGATCGGATACGCCGATGGGACGCGCAGGCCAACCGCATGAGCTGGCGGCGGCTTATGTGTATCTGGCTTGTGACGACACCAGCTATATGACGGGACAATTCCTGCACATTAACGGCGGTGAAATTGTGAATGGCTAAGTGGATAGGGGTTATTGCGGCGGCGTAGCCTACAGAAAGCCATGCTGCTTGGCGTAGTTGCCCCAGTGCGGCCTGCGACCGTCGATGTCAGTGATGTTATAGCGATCGGACAGTTCCCAGCCGGGAAGCCCCCGTCCATTCAGGCTGAGAAGCTCTGGATCGGCCGAGAGCGCCGCCATGCCTCTGCCTAAGAATCGCGGCGTCTCGGATTGGTCGAAGTGCTCGGCATGCGGCTTGCCGCTGTGAACGGCATCCTGCCAGTTCGCTTCCGTAACGCCGAAGTAATCCAGCATTTCTTCGGAGCGCAGGAAGCCGGGCGATACGGCAAGTTTACAGACCCCGGACGGCTTCAGCTCTTCCGCCATCGCTTCCGCCATATGAATAGCGAAGATAGCAGCCCATCCTGTTCCTTCATACGATGTAGTCGGGAATGGCCGAAGCCGCTTCCTGTGTACTCAAGGATGATAGGTGACAACAGCTGTCATATATGCTGAAATATAATAATAATGTGTAAGATGGATATGACAGGATAGGTGGGGGAATGCAATGCGAGCCGGCAGACTGCTATCAATATTATTATCGCTCCAAAATGAAGGGAAATTAACAACGGAGCAATTGGCCGATCGCCTTGAAGTGTCGAGTCGCACGATATTGCGCGATATGGATGAATTGAGCGGCTCCGGCATTCCGGTCTATGCCGAGCGTGGCTCACAAGGGGGATGGCAGCTATCGGAGGGCTATCGAACAACCTTGACCGGCATGCAGGGGGATGAGGTGGTCGCGCTGCTGCTGGCCGGCAATTCGCAGCTGCTGAACGATCTGGGCAAGGAGAAGCAACGGGAAGATGCACTGCAGAAGCTTCTTGCTGCCGTATCTGCCTCAGCCAGAAGTGACGCAGCTGTCGCAAGGGAGAAGATTCATATTGACGGTGCGGGATGGCATCAATCCGGACAGTCCCGGGAAGCGGTGCCGTGGCTTTCTATTGTTCAGGAAGCTGTATGGGAGGAGCGGCGCTTGAAGCTGACGTATAAGCGGGACGGTGAAGAGTCCCAGCGTACAGTATGTCCTCTGGGACTAGTGGCGAAGGGAAGTATTTGGTATCTTGTAGCAGCTGTAGATGAAGAGTCGGAAAGGGAAAACGGAATAGATGGAAGCAAGCTGCGTACATATCGCATATCCCGTCTGGTCGGAGCGGAGAAGTTGCCGGAGTCGTTCACCCCTTGGCATGACTTCAGGCTGTCGGAATATTGGGAACGGTCGGTAGCAAGCTTCAAGGACAGTCTGCCCCGATATCCTGGCGTTGTGAGAGTCAGGCTGCAAGATATCGAGCGGCTGGCTGCAACACGGTTCGTCTCCGTAAGAGAGCAGAAGCCTCTTGGCGGAGAGTGGGTGGAAGCGAGAGTACAGTTCGAAACATTGGAGTCAGCTCGCGAGATCGCTCTTTCATTCGGAGCCGGCCTTGCTGTCCTGTCTCCGCCGGAATTAAGAAGGGCCGTCGCAGATGAGCTGGCAGCGGCCTTGCAGTGGTATCGGGAAGAGATGCGGTTAGATTGAGCTTGAACTCGAATGCTCGTTGTCGGCGTTTTCGTGGACTTTCTTCTGACTTAGTCTGAATTTGCGCTTCTCCATCAAGTTGCCTAAGCGGGCCAGAAGCGTTGACAGCAGTACTGTGAAGATGACGAAAGCGTAAAATCCTGCCCCGATGCCGATGCCTACACCTCCTGCGAACAAAATCATAGCGGCTGAAGTAAGTCCTTTCACTTGAAGCCCGTTCTTCAGAATGACGCCGGCACCAAGGAAGCCGAGCCCCGATACGATCTGAGCCGTTAGGCGCATAGGGTCCATCATGATTCTATCGGAGATGTGACTGAACTTCTCTACGCTGTATATGGAGATAAGCGTTATAAGCGCGCTGGCAACGCATACATACATATACGTTTTTAACCCGGCAGGCTTGTGCTTGGCCTCCCTGTCCCAGCCAATCAGGAAGCCTAGTACCGCGCTCAGAGTGATGCGGATATAAATTTCGTAATGCTCATAAAAATGCTGTTTAACAGATAATAGCAGTTGATCCAATTCGGCAGTCCCCCTTATTTCGATGAATATGGTACTGTGGTCGGTTAAATCTTCCTTATTGTATCAACATATTCATCTGCGGAATAGCCCATACAGATGAAATTAATTGGCGCGGAATGATATACTATAATTGTGCAACCAACAAACATCAGATTCCAACGATATTAAGGCAAGGAGATGTACATATGACACAAGCATGGAAAGCGCAATTGGAAAAATATGCAGAGCTCATCGTTCGTACGGGCGTAAATGTGCAGAAGGGGCAGCATGTATTCGTTACGGGAGCTGTCGAGATGGTCGATCTGGTAAGACTGATTGCTGCCAAGGCGTATAACGCCGGAGCCGACAACGTTCATGTGGATTGGACAGACGATAAACTGTCCCGGCTGAAATATGAGAACGCAGCAGAGGAGATCTTCGCCAAGTATCCGGAGTGGGAAGCGGCCAAGCGCACCGCATTCTTGGAGCGCCGTGCGGTATTCATCAGCCTCGTCTCATCCAGCCCGGACTCCTTGAAGGGAATCCCGTCTCAACGTATCTCCGCGTTCCAGAAGGCATCCGGAGAAGCGCTCAAGGAGTTCCGCAGAGCGATGCAAGCGGATAAGGTGAGCTGGACAGTTGTAGCCGGGGCTGGTCAGGAATGGGCGGAGAAGGTATTCCCTGACGCCTCGCCTGAGGAAGCCGTAAGTATGCTGTGGGAAGCGATCTTCCGCTCTGTCCGTCTGAATGCGGCCGATCCGGTGCAGGCATGGAGTGATCACAACGATACGCTGCACAAGCAGGCCGAGAAGCTTAACGCACGCCGCTTCCGCAAGCTGCACTACCGTGCTCCCGGAACTGACTTGATCGTGGAGCTGCCGGAGAAGCACATATGGGTGTCGGCAAGCAGTGAGAATGAAGCCGGACACATGTTCATGGCCAATATGCCGACGGAGGAAGTATTTACTGTACCGTACAGGGCGGGAACGAACGGTTATGTGTCCAGCACGAAGCCGCTCAGTTACGGCGGGAACATCATCGACCGCTTCAAGCTTACGTTCGAGAACGGCCGAATTGTGGAAGCGGAAGCTGAGGAAGGCGAGGAGTTCCTGAAGCAGCTGGTGGAGACGGATGAAGGTGCGCATTATTTGGGCGAAGTGGCGCTAGTGCCTCACAAGTCTCCTATCTCGCAATCCGGCGTACTGTTTTACAATACGTTGTTCGACGAGAATGCATCCAACCATCTGGCCATCGGCAGCGGCTATGCCTTTAATCTGGAAGGCGGCAAGACGATGTCTGCGGAGGAATTGGAACAGCATGGCGTGAATGCGAGCATTACGCATAATGACTTTATGATCGGTTCAGCCGATATGGACATCGACGGCATTCAGGACGACGGTACGATTGTTCCTGTATTCCGCCAAGGGGAATGGGCGATCTGAGTGGAATGAGGATGAAGCGAGCGGGCTTGACGATATGTCGGTCCGCTTTCCTATTATTGAGCACGTGCAAGCAAGGAGGGATTCCGGGTGCCGGATTGGTCCTATCAAACGATATTTCGCCCGATCTTGTTCCGACTGCCGGCCAGAATAAGCCGCGCCTTCACACTGGGAGCGATGGGGGCAATTGGCCGTATACCCGGAGGATCATTCGTCATCCGGACATTGGGCCATATGGAGCTGTCTCCGCTGCTCGAAAGGAATATAGGTGGTGTCGATGTTGTCGCGCCGGTAGGCTTGTCCGGCGGGGTCGATCCCTGCGGCATCGCGCATCGAGCGCTGGCTCAATTCGGCATAGGCTGGATCGAACATGGGCCGATAACGCTAGCGCCTATCGAAAGCAACGAACCGATTATGAACGACTACCGGTCGGAGCGTATTCGCTATCCGTCATACTTCGAGAACGATGGTGCCGATGCGATAGCGAAACGGATTCAGCGACCGGGCCATAAACTTCCCCAATTCGTGCGTATCGCGCCTATGCCGGAAGTCTCACCCGAGGAAGCGCTGGAGCAGCTCAGAAGCTTGATGCGCAAGCTTGAAGCAAGCGGCGCGGAGGGATTCTACCTCGATATAGCATCCTCCGCCGTGCGATCGTGGCATGACGTCCTCGCGATCTACAGTCAGCTGCCGGAGTTAGCGGAGCGATGGCAGATAACTGTTCCGTTATTCTTATACGTACCGCTGGATATGAATGATGAACGAATGTTGGAGCTGCTGGGAAGGGCGGAGTTCAACTTATGGAGCGGCATCGTCATTGGAGAGTCCAGTAGGGTTGGCGATGATCCAAGCGACATAGCAGTAATGACTGAGGCGGCCGCCAGGATAGCATTGCAGAAGCAGTCACCGGTAACGGGCGATTACGCCGTGGAGGTGGGGCGGGACGGATTGAAGCTGGCCGAGACCAAGATACGGCTGATTCGTCAGGCTTGCGGACCGGACATAGCAGTGAAAGCTGGGGCAGGCGTACACCAGCCAGAAGATGCGCTTCAGCTGCTGGAAGCTGGAGCGAACGGCATCATGCTTCATAGCGGTCTGATATATGCGGGCCCCGGACTTCCGAAGCGAATGAATGAAGCTGTCATCTATGAGCAGGCGAGCCTCGCGCAAGCGCCGGAGTTCCCTTCCTTCTGGCGCAATTGGGGCTGGATGTGCCTGCTAGGCATCGGAATGATCATCGGAGGCCTGCTCGCATGGCAGATTGGCGCGACCAGCGTCCTCCTTCCGTACGATACGGCTTTTCTGGGCATGACGGCTGCAGAGATTGTCGGTGCCAATCGTTATCTTCTCTACTTCATGTCCCATGACCGCATTACGCTGGCCGGCACCATGCTGTCGATCGGAATTCTATACTATGGATTGGCGCGATATGGACTGAGAGCCGGTCAACATTGGGCAAGAACAGCGCTCGTCACATCGGCTTCGGTTGGTTTTTCCAGCTTTTTTCTTTACTTGGGCTATGGTTACTTCGATCCGCTTCATGCACTCGCAGCGGCGGTGTTGCTTCCCTTGTTCCTGCTCTCCTTGCGAGGGCACAAGGACCTGCCGAGCAGGCTGCCTGTCAATCTTCGCAACAGCCGAACGTGGCGTATGGCCATGTGGGGCCAGTTGTGCTTCGTCATATTGGGATTCGCACTTGCAGCGGGAGGAGTCATTATTGCAGGAGTAGGCATTACGCATGTATTTGTGAAGACGGACTTGGACTATCTGTGCGCAACGCCGGAGGCTCTGAACGCGATTAACCCGAAGCTGGTCTCGTTGATCGCTCACGATCGCGCCGGGTTCGGTGGAGCGCTGCTGTGCGACGCACTTGCGATTCTCATTATCGCGTTGTGGGGCATATCGCAAGGAGCAAGATGGCTGTGGTGGACGCTGCTGCTTGGCGGAGCACCCGGTTTCTATGCCGGCTTTAGCGTACATATCCGAATTGGCTACACTGATTTCATCCATCTGTTGCCAGCGTACATCGCACTGATTCTATACATAGCAGGACTCATTCTCCTTTATCCTTATATGATGGGTGCGGCTGACAGCAAGTCAACTGGTTAGATGGCTTGGTCAAGAGAACTATGACCTGGCAGTATTTCCTATATTTTGTATGATACCCAGTGACCTATATGACATTTGTCATATAGGTCACTTGACGTTTATGACTTTTCGGAAGAGGGGGATATTAACTACAATAAGGTTATAGACTTAAAGGAGGAAGACTGACATGGTAGACCCGAAACAGGTACAGTTGAAAAAAAGTGTCATGCCGTATGAAAACCATGAACGCGGCATTAGCATAAGACAAATGTTCAATACTTTGGTGCCGCTTGCAGCACTCTGGTACGCGGCTTATTATTGCTTGTCCATCTCTTATTGGCTTACGCTTGCCATTGGAGTAGTTGCCGCCGGTTTTGTTATACGAACGTTTATTATTTTTCATGATTGCTGTCACGGCTCGTTCTTCCGGAGCAAACGAGCCAATGACATCGTTGGCATCATAACGGGTGTGATTACGTTTGTTCCTTACCAACAATGGAAGAATTCGCACGCCATCCATCATGCGACGAGCAGCAATCTGGATAAGCGCGGCGTGGGCGATCTATGGATTCTGACCGTGGAAGAGTATGTGTCCGCGTCTTGGCTGACGAAGCTTACTTATCGGTTCTATCGCAATCCTCTTGTCATGTTCGGACTTGGCCCGATTTTTGTATTTCTGCTGCAATACCGGTTCAATCGCAAGGGAGCGCGCAAGAAGGAACGGATGAATACGTATCTTATGAACGTACTGCTTGTAGTCACTTATGGCCTGCTTGGGTGGGCTATCGGCTGGAAGGAACTGCTGCTTGTGCAAGGGCCGATCTTCTATCTGTCCGGCGTGCTGGGCATATGGCTGTTCTATGTGCAGCATCAATTCGAAGACAGCTACTTCGAGCATGAAGAGGAATGGAGCTATGTGAACGCCGCTGTAGACGGCAGCTCATTCTATAAGCTTCCCAAGGTGCTGCAATGGTTGACGGGCAATATCGGCTTTCATCATGTGCACCATCTCAGCCCGAAGGTACCGAACTACAAGCTGGAAGTGGCGCATGAAGCAACACCGCCGCTGCATAAAGCAACTACCATTAATATTCTTCAGAGCTTGGAGTCGCTAAAATTCCGGCTATGGGATGAAGAAGGCAAGCGCTTTGTCAGCTTTAAACAAGCCAAGCAGCACATGAAGCAAGCTTCAAGGATCGGCAAGGGAAAGCTGGGCGAGCCGAGGGCAAGCTAATAATGTGGTACAATAGCGATAGCTATTGACGTTGAAAATCCTGCCGATAGCCGGCAGGATTTTGCCTACTGCAAGTGCATGCAATATTGCTGGCATGGTGGATAAGAAGAATGTGGTTTACCGGATTTAATTATGTTTAAGGATGCGGAGTTGAGGGGTATGAGTGCGGATAGACGACCTATGAATAAATGGTATCAAATTTTTCATCGCAATACGGGGTTGAGTCCGTATGTATGGATCGTCTTTTGCATCTTGCCGTTTTATTTCATATTCCGCTCGTCGTCAACGCCGGAGGTTATCGCCGGCATTGTCATGATCGGCTTGTTTTTTATATGCTATCGGCTATCCTTTGTGTCGAAGGGATGGCTCGTTTACTTTTGGACGAGCGTGCAGATTATTATTTCCGTGGCGATGACGCTTCTTTACAGCTATGTGTACTTTTCTATTTTTCTTGCCTTTTTCATTGGCAATATTCAGAATAAAGCAGGCTTCTACACCTTGTATATCATCCATCTCATTAGTACCTTTATTACGATAAACTATGGATTCGCGACACAGACGCAATTGTTTTTCACACAATTTCCATTTATCTTGATTAGCTTGATTGTCGTCATCCTGCTGCCGTTCAATACGTACAACCAGAAGAAGCAGGGGCAGTTGGAGGGGCAGCTGGAGGATGCGAATAAGCGCATCTCGGAGCTGGTGAAGCTGGAGGAACGCCAGCGCATTGCCCGGGACCTGCACGATACACTCGGCCAGAAGCTCTCTCTGATCGGCTTGAAGAGCGATCTGGCCGCGAAGCTCGTTCATAAGCAGCCGGACCGCGCCCAGACAGAGATCAGCGACGTGCAGCAGACGGCGAGAACAGCGCTTAAAGAAGTGCGCGAGATGGTGACGAAGATGCGGGGCGCTCGACTGGACGAGGAGCTGTATCCAATCCGTCAAATTCTTCGGGCTGCAGGCATCGAGCTGGAGCTTGAAGGCGATCCTTTGCTGAAGAATACGACACTGTTGAACGAGAGTGTGCTCAGCATGTGCCTGAAGGAAGCGGTCACGAATGTGGTGAAGCATAGCGGAGCTGAGAAGTGTCTGATCTCCATCGATTCCACGGATACGGAGTTGATTGTGAAGCTGCAGGACAATGGTTCAGGCATGGATTTGAAGAAGGCGTTCTATCGCGGCAACGGACTAAGGGGAATGAAGGAACGCTTGGAATTCGTCAATGGCAGTCTGTCCATAGATGCAAGTGAAGAAGGGACGACTGTGACGATGAAAGTGCCCCATGTGGCGAAACAACCCGTGAAGGAGTGGGGCTTATGATATCGATCGTAATAGCAGAAGATCAGCGGATGCTGCTGGGAGCGCTCGCTTCCTTACTGGATCTGGAGGACGATATGCAGGTCGTCGGCAGGGCGGGCAACGGCGAAGAAGCGATTCGGCTTGTGCATCAGCTGAAGCCGGATGTGTGCATTATGGATATCGAGATGCCTGCGAAGAGCGGACTGGAAGCGGCGGAAGAGCTGAAGGGGCTAGGTTGCAAAATCATCATATTGACGACCTTTGCCAGAGCGGGCTATTTCGAGCGCGCCTTGAAAGCGGGGGTAAGCGGCTATCTGCTCAAGGATAGCCCGAGCGAGGAGCTGGCCAGCTCGATCCGCAGTGTCATCGCAGGGCGGCGTATATACGCTTCCGAGTTGATGGATGAAGCCTATAGCGGCAGCGGCGATAATCCGCTAACGGAACGGGAGAAGGAAGTGCTTGGCCTCGTCGCCGACGGGAAGAATACGAAGGAGATTGCCGATGAGCTGTTCCTTACAACGGGAACGGTGCGCAATTACATCTCCGTCATTCTGGACAAATTAGGCGTCAGCAACCGAATAGAAGCGATTACGCGATTCAAGGAGAAGGGCTGGTTCAAGTGAACCGGCCCTTTCGTATGCAATAGGGGGAATTAGTCGTTCATTTATTCCTGTCTCGCAACGGGCTTGCTCTGAATAGGATGGAGTAACTATTCCTGAATGAGGAGGTTACGACGATGCCCAATCCGTCCATGTCTACGTCTGAAGCGATTGCGATGTGCGAACGCTATGCTGCACGCAATTATCATCCTCTTCCCATTGTGATCGCTGAAGCGGAAGGGGTATGGGTGACGGACCCCGAAGGCCGCAAGTATATGGATATGCTTAGCGCTTATTCCGCACTGAATCACGGACATCGCCATCCCCGCATGATTGAAGCGCTTAAGCGGCAAGCGGACAAGGTGACGCTGACCTCGCGCGCCTTCCATAATGAGGTGTCAGGTCGATTCTATCGGAAGCTGGCCGAATATACGGGCAAGTCCCGGATTCTCGCCATGAATACGGGAGCTGAAGCAGTGGAGACGGCTCTGAAGGCAGCCCGCCGCTGGGCCTATAGACATAAGGGGATTCCGGAAAATGAAGCAGAGATTATCGTCTGCTCCGGTAATTTCCACGGCAGGACGATTACGATCACGTCATTCTCCTCTACGGTCTCCTGCAAGGAGCAGTTCGGCCCCTTCACCCCCGGCTTCAAGGAAGTTGAGTACGGCCATATTGACGAATTGAAGGGAGCCATTACGCCTAACACGGCAGCGCTGCTCATTGAACCGATTCAAGGCGAAGCGGGCGTCGTCGTACCGCCTGACGGTTATTTGGCCCAAGTAGCCAAGCTATGCGCGGAGAATGGGGTACTGCTCATAGCCGATGAGATTCAGACGGGCTTCGGTCGTACCGGCAGACGGTTCGCCTCCGATTGGGAAGGGGTAACGCCGGATATTTATGTGATGGGGAAAGCGCTGGGAGGCGGCGTGATGCCGATCTCCGCCATTGCGGCGGACGATGAGGTAATGGAAGTGTTCGAGCCGGGCTCGCACGGCTCCACCTTCGGCGGCAATCCGCTTGCTTGCGCCGTGGCGGAAGCGGCGCTGGACGTGCTGGAGGACGAGCGGCTCGCAGAACGGGCGGAGCGGCTTGGCCGGTACTTCAGGGACAGGCTGGCGCAATTGGACAGTCCGCTTATCGCTGATATTCGAGGGCGCGGACTGCTGATCGGCCTGCAGCTGCATGAGCCTGCAAGGTCTTATTGCGAGCAGTTGATGCGGGAAGGTCTGCTGTGCAAGGAGACGCATGAGACGACAATCAGGCTGGCTCCGCCGCTTACGATTACGGAGAAAGAGATCGAGTGGGCAATCACAAAGCTCGCGAAGGTGTTGCAGGTGAAGTCGAGCGGCAAGCGCGTGGCGTGTATTCAGGTGCCTTTCGGACGGGGCGGGAGCATGGGGGGAGCGGAGCTTGGACCTGACGCGCTGCTGCAAGCGGGACTGCTGGATAAGCTGGAACGACTGGGGTGCCGACTTGAATCGCATATTGTCGATGTGGGAGATGGCGATAATGTTGACAGTGTTGCCGGCGTTGACGGCGGGAGTAGTGGAGATGGCGTGAGCAGTGGCGATGACGGTGGAAGTGGCGATGGCGGGAGCAGTGGCGATGGCGGGAGCAATGGCGATGACGGTGGAAGTGGCGATGGCGGGAGTAGTGGCGATGGCGGGAGCAATGGCGATGACGGTGGAAGTGGCGATAGTGTGAGCAGTGGCGATAATGGTGACGGCATGGCGCAGATGGAAAGCGCTGCCGGGATGAAACGCTTCGGCGAAGTGCGCGATATGGGCGAGCGAGTGGCTGGGGCGGTCGCCAGCGCGGTGCGAGACGGAGCGTTCCCGCTTGTGCTCGGCGGGGATCACAGCGTCTCGATCGGCTCGCTCGCCGGACTGCTTCGGCAGCGCCGTAAGCTGGGCGTCATCTGGATCGACGCCCACGGCGATTGCAATACGGAGGCGACGTCCCCGTCGGGCAATGCGCACGGCATGGTGCTCGCGGTCGCTGCCGGCTTGTCGAAGTATAAGCTGACCGATATGCCGGGCGTGAGCTGCGGCATTCAACCTTCGCGCATCGTGCTGCTGGGCGCACGCGAACTGGACGATGGAGAGAAAGCGATGATTGCCGCGCACGGCATTCACTGTCTGACGGTCGGCGACATCGACCGGATGGGGATTCATGCGGCGGCGGATCAAGCGCTTGCTCTGGCGGGAGACGGTGCGGAAGCCATTCATCTCAGCCTCGACATGGACGCGCTGGACCCGCTGGAGGCACCGGCTGTGGGCACTCCGGTGCCCGGCGGTCTTACCTTCCGCGAAGTGCGCGGCGCACTGGAGCGGCTGGGGGAATCGGGACGCATCCAGTCGATGGATATCGTCGAGGTCAATCCGCTGGCCGCCAGTCATGAGCGGACGGCGCTGCTCGCCTCAGAGCTTGCGGCGGCGCTGCTGGGCAAGCGGCTGGGAATCGGCGGTGATCACCGATGATGGAGGCGCTGCTTAGGAAGTTGCTGCTGGCCGCAGGAAGGAATGCGGCCTTGTCCAGGCTGATGCGCAAGCACGGCATGCGTCTCGGAGCGCGGCGCTACGTAGCGGGAACGGGGCTGTCAGAGGCGATAGCGACAGTACGGCGGCTGAATGGGGAAGGGAAGCTCGCAACGCTCGACCACTTGGGAGAATACGCCGGGTCGGCCAGAGATGCGGCCAGAGCGGCGGAGATGTGTCTGAAGACATTGGATGCGCTGCACCATTCCGGCGTAGATGGGAATCTGTCGCTGAAGCTGACCAGTCTTGGTCTGGATCTCGATATGACAGCATGCGAGAATTACATGCGCGCGATATTGCAGAGAGCGGCGGAATACGGCATTTTCGTCAGAATCGATATGGAGGATTCCAAGCGGTGTGAGAGGACGCTGCGCTTGTATGACAAGCTCAGCGGGGAATTTCCCGGTGTCGGCGTCGTTATACAGGCTTACTTGCGTCGATCTCCGGAAGACTTGAAGGCTCTCGGCTGCCACGGAGCCAACGTCAGACTGGTGAAAGGCGCGTACAAGGAGCCGCCGGACGTCGCTTATCCAGACAAGCGGGATGTGGATAGCGCTTATCTTCGTCTGGCCATGACGCACCTGTCGTCGGAAGGATATACGGCAATTGCGACACATGACGAGATACTGATCGGGCATGCAAGAGACTGGATCGCTCAGCAGGGCATACCGGACAATCGCTATGAGTATCAGATGCTGTATGGCATCGGGGAAGAACTGCAGAACCGGCTTGTGAAGGACGGCTGCAAGGTGAGGGTATATGTGCCCTTCGGCGAAGACTGGTTCGGCTATTTCATGCGCAGACTGGCGGAGAGACCCGCGAATTTGTGGTTTGTTCTGAAGCATTGGCGGAAGTAAGGAACAAGCTGTATGTTAAGCTATGATTGCTTATTGGATGCAATTGCGGTCTGTCAGTACAGGTGCAAAAGTGCCGGAACGATCGCCCGAAGTAGACGATTTGTACGAAAAATCGTACAAAAGCGGCCGAATGATCGTCCCGAAGAGGGCGGTTTGTACGAAAAAACGTACAAAAGCGGCCGAACGATCGCCCGAAGAGGGCGATTTGTACGAAAAATCGTACAAAAGCAGCCGAACGATCGCCCGAAGTAGACGATTTGTACGAAAAATCGTACAAAAGCAGCCGAACGATCGCCCGAAGAGGGCGGTTTGTACGAAAAATCGTACAAAAGCAGCCGAACGATCGCCCGAAGAGGGCGGTTTGTACGAAAAATCGTACAAAAGCGGCCGAATGATCGTCCCGAAGAGGGCGGTTTGTACGAAAAAACGTACAAAAGCGGCCGAATGAGCGCCCGAAGAGGGCGGTTTGTACGAAAAATCGTACAAAAGCGGCCGAATGAGCGCCCGAAGAGGGCGATTTGTACGAAAAATCGTACAAAAGCGCCCGAATGAGCGCCCGAAGAGGGCGGTTTGTACGAAAAATCGTACAAAAGCGGCCGAATGATCGCCCGAAGTGGGCGGTTTGTACGAAAAAACTTTACTTGAATCTCGAGGAAAAATGGATTAAGCTAGGGTTAACTAATAATCATCACTGTGGCGAAGCACGCCCCGAATTTCCTTTCAAAAAAAGGAAGTTTGGGGCTTTTTGTTTGCCGGAGGGAGAGGGAGGGCTGTATGTCTTTTGAGATTGAACATGAGAAATGGATAGTGAAGCACATGTCGAATCGACGGGGGGAACAAAGAGATGCGTTGAGCAGAGGGCATGGGTACGGAAATCGCTTGTTTGTCGAGAAAATATGGTGGGTGCTGATGGGACATTTCAAGGACTTGCATCCAGAATATGAGGTGAAAGATTGGCGCGGACGATCTTACTTCGTGGACTTTATGTGGATATTGAGTGGGCTGCGATTTGTATTCGAGATTATGGACTATGGTTCACATGGAAAAGATAGATCGAAATATCGTTTGGATCTGAATCGCGAATTGTTTCTGCAATCACAAGAATATCATGTGATCAATATTTCTTTGGATGAGCTGAAAGAAAATCCTTCGCTTGTATTAGCAATGGTACGGAGTATTCTGTCACCTTATCTTGCAGCTGATCAGAGCGAGAGCGGAATGCGTGATCGGAAATATGTTAAAACCGAGCGGCAATTGATGCGCCTGGCCATTCGGAACAAACGTATCGTTTGTCCATCGCAAGCTGCTAAAGAATTAGAGATACACAAGCAAACCGTCATTAAATATTGCCGCAAATTGGCGGAACAAGGAAAGTTCCGCGCAATTCCGACGGGAACACAGGGTAAAGTATATCAGTATGAGTATATTGGCTCGCTCCAAAGTCCCGACTTATTGTAGAAGAAGTGCAGTGGCTAGGCATGCGGTGTAGTCCTTTGTAGCCAATAAACGTCATTTGTGATGCTCTATAACTTGCTCATGGCGTAAGCCGGTATTTGTAAGGCAGCGGCCCATCGACCGTGCTTGCCGCTCTTCCAACATTCTCCTCAATGGGTCATCTTCCGATTTCGTAGCGGCTTCATACCGCTCATTGAGGCTTCTCCGCTGCTTTCTGTGCCAGCTTGTTCGCTTCCGCTTCAAAGTATTGCATCATTTCTATCTTCTTGCGGGGGTCTTCAAGCTTTACTTTATCCTTCAAGAAAGTCTCTTCAAATACGTCCCACTTCAACTCTTGCTTCTTGGAACGCATCATCCGGACTGCGCTCTTAATCATTCGACGTTCCTTCGCGTTCGTGAAGAGGTCCTTGTAATGCTGCTTGTATTGGTCGAAGTCCATATGCTCGTACACCTTGCGGAAAATGTCTGCCGTCATCCGAGCGTCGTCTAGCGCGCGGTGCGCATTGCCTTCCGCCGGAAGCTCCAGATCCTGCAGTGCAGCTTCAACGCTGACGTCATTAGTCAGACCACGATAACGGAGGAAGCCTTTCAGCAGATCGAAGTACTGCGCGGATAGCCAATAGGTGTCATCCAGCTTGTGCATGCGCGTATCCAGCACGATCCGCTTCAAGTCCTCTCCGCCCCAAGTGATGAGGAGAAAGGAATCGTAGTCTCCCAGCCACTGCAGGAAGTCTCCGATGACTTTGGGAAAGCGGGATGCGGAGTCAATCGAAGCTTGGGGAATGCCTGTTTTCTTCTGTATGAAGCTGTTCAGCTTGGTGAAGTAGAGGGGTTTGATGAATGCCGTGAATTCATCTATCGCCTCCAGCTTCTCGTTCAAGCGCACCGCTCCGATCTCGATGACTTCCATCGGTAGCTCGCTCGCGAATTTGCGCCCGTTGAATTCAATATCCAGTACGATATAGTCCAAGTAATAACCTCCGTTTAAAAAGATGCCTCTTCCATTTTAGCAGATTAAGTCAGGCAATGCTCGAGTGAAGTCTCGGCAATTTCAATCCGGCTCATAATCGTTTATACTATAGAAGTTGCGCTGGCCGTGATTTCATGACGCTAACAAGAATGGATAGGGAAGTACTCTTGGGAGGGCTAATAGAAATATGGATGAGCTAATATTGTGGTTGAAGTATGTTTTTCTCGGCATTGTTCAGGGATTCACGGAGCCTATTCCGATTTCCTCGAGCGGGCATCTCATTATCGTGCAGCGTCTGCTCGGGATGGAGCAGAAGGGACTTTCATTCGAAATGTTCGCGAATACGGCATCATTTCTCGCAATCGTGTTTATATATCGCAAGCTGATCAGTCGCTTGTTCATGAACGGATTGAGCTATATGCAGACACGCAAGCCGGAGCATCGTTCCGATTTCATGTTTATCGTGTACATAGTTGTAGGTACGATACCAGCGGTTATCATCGGCCTGCTATTCGAAGACTGGATTGCCGAAGTATTGACCAATGTGCGCACAGTAGCGATATCACTTCTTGTGACAGGCGTCGCTTTGTGGCTGATTCGTAATCTGCGGGGCGTCAAGCGTGAAGGCGATCTGAGTGTGAAGGATGCACTGCTCGTTGGCTTGGCTCAAGCGGTGGCGATCATTCCCGGCATCAGCCGCTCCGGCGCCACCGTTATCGCCTCGCTTGCCGTCGGTATGAAGCAGGAGACGGCGCTTCGTTTCTCGTTCATGCTGTATATTCCTATCAGTCTTGGCGGCCTAGTACTTGGCTTTTCGGACATCTCCAGCGATCCCGCCATGTCATCGTTAATTATGCCCTATGTGCTCGCTTTCATAGCGACAATGGTGATGACGTATATTTCCATGAAGTGGCTCATGGATATTATGGAGAAGGGCAACCTGAAGTATTTTGCTTATTACTGCTTCGTTGCGGGCGTGCTCTTGCTAATTTTCCTGTAATGGGTATGAAATTCGCATTCATTAAAGGTTTTAATTTTTTCGTATACGGAGCTATCTCGGTGTATAGCACGTTCTTCGCGCTGTATCTCCAGGGGCTCGGTTGGTCGATGGTGGAGATTGGCGCTCTGCTGGCGGGCGGACCCGTCGTCTCCATTGTGGCGAATCCTCTGTGGGGCTATCTAAGCGATCGTACGCGCAATTTGCGTCTCATTCTAATCATTATGCTGTCCGGCGCGATGATGATGCTGTCTGTTGTCTTCGCAACAGAGTCTCCAACGGTCATTTATTGTTTTATGTTGTTTTTCTTCTTCTTCCAAATGCCGCTATTCTCCCAAAGCAACAGCTTGATTCTGAACAGCATCGAGGGGACCTCTCACAATTTCGGAGCATTCCGGCTATGGGGCTCGCTGGGATGGGCTGTGCTAGCCGTCATGTCTGGTCCCATCATAGATCTGGTAGGCATTGGGAAGCTGTGGGTGCTTGTTCTCGCTATGATGCTGATGTCGATTCTGTTTGCGCTGGGACTTCCGCGAGGCAATGTCGCAGACACCAGGCTTGGTGGAGGCCCTATGAAGTCATCAAGCTTCCGTTCTGTTTTCTCCAATGGGTTCTTCTTGCTATTCCTGTTCCTTGGACTGGTTCTTTCCATTCCCAATGCGATGAATCAAACCTTTATCTCCATCTACATTGCGGAGCTTGGAGGGAATGCGAATATGATGGGATGGGCGGCGTTCTTGTCGTCCGTATTTGAAATTCCTGTGTTTCTGCTGCTGGACAAATATTTGAAGCGGAGCAAAGCCACGATGATGTTATGTCTTGTCGGGGCAAGTCTACTGTTCGCCGTGCGATGGGGGCTGATGGCTGCAACGAATAGTGCATCTGGCGTGTTAGCCGTTCAAGTGATGCATTGCATCACGTTCGGCGGCTTCTATTATATCGGAACGAGAATGACAGCAATGCTCGTGCCTTCCCAATACCGAGCATCCGGCCAAGCTCTCTATGCGTTGATCTACGGCGGAATGTCGGGAATAATAGCTGGCGTATTCGGCGGCTGGCTGTTCCAGGAGCATGGCGCAAGGGCGATGTATTCGGTAGGCGTCGGGCTGGCTTTGGCAGGAATCGTTGGTTATCTGCTCATGTATCGTCTCGTTCTGCGTAGAGAAGCTGCGGAAGCGTCAGGGTGAGAGAGGGCTTGCTGCGAGTGGATAGTGTTGTGGAGCTCGTACATCACGACTAGACAGAGAGGTGAAGAGGATATATGAATACGGAATCATTGAGCCGACCGGCCACCCCTTCTCGTCGGTTAATCATGGCAGTTATGCTAGGCGCACTGGCCAGTATCGGTCCCTTGTCGATCGACATGTACTTGCCAGCATTGCCTACATTGGCAGAGGAACTGAGTTCAGGGCCGTCCATGGCTCAGCTTAGTTTGACTGCGTGCTTGATCGGCATTGCTTTCGGACAATTGATCGTAGGTCCCATCAGTGACGTAAGAGGAAGAAGAGTTCCTCTTCTCATCGGAGTGTCCGCTTATGCCATCATTTCATTATTATGCGTATTTACGCCGGGCATCCTTTCCTTTATTGCGCTGCGCTTCCTTCAGGGCTTTGCAGGCGCCGCCGGAATTGTCATTGCTCGGGCTTGCGTGCGCGATATGTACTCCGGCGTGGAGCTGACGAAGTTCTTTGCCCTGCTTATGCTAATTAATGGAGCCGCGCCTATATTAGCGCCTATGATCGGCGCCGAGGTACTGAACCATACGACGTGGCGAGGCGTATTCGCTGTACTGAGCGTGCTTGGTGTGCTTCTGCTGTTAGGCGTGCTCCTTGTACTGAAGGAGACGCTGCCTCCAGAGCGCCGTTCCAGCGGAGGGCTTCGAACAGCGCTTGCCACCTTCCGCAATCTGCTCGGCAACTCCCAGTTTATGGGCTATGCCTTGACGCAAGGTCTCGTTATGGCAGCTATGTTCGCTTATATTTCCGGTTCCTCATTCGTCTTGCAGGAGATTTATTATGTTACGCCTCGCACATACAGCTGGCTGTTCGGATTGAACGGCGCCGGGTTGATTCTTGCCACACAAGTGGCGGGAAGGCTTGCGGGCAAGCTGGATACGCGTTCGCTTCTGAAGGGCGGACTTGCCGTGACGTCGGCTGGCTCTCTGCTATTACTGGCGGCTGTGCTGCTGGAGCTCGGGCTTGCCGCAGTCGCGTCTGCGTTCTTCCTTGTCGTCTCCAGCGTGGGCATCATCGCGACGGCGACAACATCGCTGGCGCTGCAGGATCAAGGGCGCACGGCGGGAAGCGCATCAGCATTGCTGGGGATGATGTCCTTTATCTTCGGGGGTGTTGCAGCTCCACTGGTCGGACTGGGCGGCGAGGGTACAGCCATTCCGCTTGCGATTGTTATCGCGCTGTTAGTCGCTGGTGCGGTGGCAAGCTATACACTGATGACGAAGTCGAAGGGATGAGCGAGAGAGGTGACTGACCCGCCCTATGTGGCTCGTCCGCACCCAAGTAGCTCGTTCTCCCTAAAGCGACTCGTCTGCCACGAAGGTGTGGCTTGTCACGCAATTTGACACCCAGTTTTAATCGGGATGATTATTTCGCCCTTTTGGGGCGCTGAAATGAATGCAGAAGTGTGATAAACGCAAGGGAAAGCATTGGACAGAACCATCTTTCTGTGCTATGGTGGCATTAACATATGATTTCAATCATTCATTAGGCATCCCGCCTTAAAAAGCGGGGTGCCTTCCTCTATATTGTGGATTTTTTACATTAAATGTATGATGGGAGGCGGTGATGCTATGTTTCTCTTTGTGGCCCCAATCGGGGAGAGTTGGTGTTGGTGTAAAACGCACAGCCATTCATAGTAAAGAGGAGCGGATCATAAATGAATACATGCTTACAAGCTGAACGGCGCACACATTTAAATCGTTCAGGACTTCGGAAACTGCGTGAATCGGGACAAGTGCCCGCAGTTGTGTTCGGTAAAAATACGGATGCTGAGATGATTCATATTTCGTCAATCGCATTTAGAAAGTGGATGCGAGACAGTGGGAGCGGATTTATTCAGCTTCAGTTCGGTGAGGAACGCAGTCTGTCTGTCTTGTTGGAAGATTACCAGCATGATCCTGTTACAAATGATATCATACACATTGACTTTCAAAAGGTGCAGGACAAAGAAATTATTCGCACGAAAATTCCTGTCAAGTTTCAAGGCACGCCTGCTGCGACTAAAAATGGAGGCGTCGTTCAAGTTCAGAACACATTTATCGAGGTCGAATCGTTGCCGAAGTTTCTCCCAACAATGGTAGAACTCGATATCAGAGAGCTGGCAATGGGCGAGACACTGTTTGTTAAGGATGTTGCTTTTGCACCGGAAATTACCGTCGTTTCTCTGCCTGACGACGCCTTGATTTCGGTAGTCAAGCCATAACGAGTAGGAAGAGCAAGCGGGTTAAGCAAATGATAGAATGATGCATATAAGAAGACGGCTTTTGCTTCATTATCGAAGTGAAAGCCGTCTTTCATTGCAGCTCCTTGCAGATCCCTCCACGGTGCAGAAAAGTTAATCTCATACCATAACGGCAATACGATAACGGTAATGTTCTAATGGGCGGCACGTCCGAAAAACACTGCAAATTCATGATGCTTATAGACGCAATCAACGTCTCTAAAGCCGGCGTTCCGCAGCCACTGCAGCTGATCGATCAGGTGGGCGTTCTGATCCTGCTCCTTGCGCCGCCTGGAGGCTTCAATGGCAGCCGAATCCAATCCGCTTGCTTCCACATCTTCGTCCCATAGCTTATAGTATTGCTCATCAATAGAAGGAGTCGAACTGGATGCTTGATCAGCATTGACGAAGCAGCCGCCGGGCTTTACTATACTGCGAATAGTGCGGAACAGTTCTTGTTTCTCCGTATGGCTCAGATGATGGATGGACAAGGAGGGCACAACTGCATCGTATTTATCGTCGAACGAAAATGCCGTATAGTCAGCCGAAATATAGCGAACGTGGTTGGAGCTTTCCAACCTCCTCTTCGCCATTGCCAGCATATCTTCGCTGAAGTCGATTAAGGTCATGCGAGCTTGCGGGAGTTGGCGTAACATGAGCGCTGATAACAGACCGGTGCCTGCACCCAAATCCAATATGGCGGGCGATTCACTTTCCACTATAGTCCATCTGACAGCCGCTCCGTAGAAATCATCAAAGCAAGGAATCAAGCCTCTGCGCTGCTCATCGTAATGCTTCGCCACTTCGTTGAACTGTTGTTTGACCCTATTGCTCATATCAATTCCTCCCCATTCGTCATTTGCGATTAACTATACGGTAGATTGTTTATATATTGAAATATATAAAATGAATATTATTTATAGTTTATTACTATAAGTGAATTTCCTGAATTTGCGATGAGGCAACCAATTGTGTCATGCAGTCACAGCTCTGAACGATTTCCTTTACGGTCGTTCAGTTATTTGCCCTCCCTGCTTCGTAACTCTCTCTCGTTGAAGGCATCCTGGAAAAGGATTATAATGAGACAGGAAGCATGGTACGTTCGAAAAATGAATAGTGGAGAAGGAGAGGAGTCCGAACATGAAGAAACTGAAAGTGCTGCAGCAGCTTACGGACGCCGGCGTCGTTGCCGTTCTGCGCGCGGATTCCGCCCAAGAGGTTGCCGAGATGGCTCGCCGCGCCATTAAAGGCGGGATCAAAGCGATCGAGATCACGATGACCGTTCCTTTCGCCTTGCAGGCTATTGAGGAACTAGCGAAGGAATATTCCAGCTCTGTAAGCGCTGACGCGGACAATTATGCGATTATCGGCGTCGGCACGGTGCTTGATCCTGAGACTGCACGTGCTGCCATTATGGCAGGAGCGGAATATGTGGTCGCACCTGCGCTGAATCCGGACACGATTCGCTTGTGCAATCGCTACGCCATTCCCGTCATGCCGGGGACGATGACCATTCAGGAAATTCAAAGCGCGCTGGAGCTTGGCGTCGATGTAGTGAAGCTGTTCCCCGGCAATCTGTATTCGCCGAGCGTCATTCCGTCCATTAAAGGCCCGCTGCCGCAGGCGAACATTATGCCGACGGGCGGCGTATCTCTGGATAACTTGAAGGATTGGATCAAGGCGGGAGCCGTAGCGGTAGGTATTGGCTCCGATCTGACGAAGGAAGCGGTAGCCAAGGAGGACTTCTCCATTATCGAGCAGAAGGCTGCCGCATATGTTGCTGCATACCGCGAGGCGAAAGGGCTGTAGCATGAAGCCGGCCAGGACGCGCGCAATTGAGAGTTCATCATTCATTACCTCAGCAAAGGAGTCGTTATAACGATGGATTACCGGATTGAGAAAGATACGATGGGTGAAATTAAAGTTCCGGCGGACAAGCTGTGGGGAGCGCAAACCCAGCGCAGTCTGCAAAACTTCAAAATCGGCGGCGAGCGCATGCCAATCGAAGTCGTATATGGCATGGGGATTGTGAAGAAGGCTTCCGCCTTCGCGAATCGTACGCTTGGCGTACTGGATGGAGAGAAGGCGGCCGTCATCGGAGAAGTGGTGGATGAAATTCTGAGCGGCCGATGGGACGAGCACTTCCCGCTTGTCGTCTGGCAGACGGGCAGCGGCACGCAGACAAATATGAACGTGAACGAGGTTGTCGCCAACCGCGCCAATCAATTGCTGCAGGAGCGGGGCAGTGAGACGCGCATCCATCCTAACGACGATGTGAACCGTTCCCAAAGCTCAAACGACACATTCCCGGCGGCGATGCATATCGCAGGCGTCATCGCGCTGGAGGACAAGCTGCTTCCGGCGATTGACGTGCTGAACGGCACGCTTCGCGAGAAGATGGAGAAATACGCCGACCTCGTGAAAATCGGCCGCACCCATCTGCAGGATGCTACGCCGATTACGCTGGGTCAGGAGATCAGCGGCTGGTCGGTCATGCTGGACAAGTCGCGCGCCATGCTCATGCAGAGCGTGGACACTATGCGAGAGCTGGCGCTTGGCGGCACAGCGGTGGGAACGGGCTTGAACGCGCATCCTGACTACGCGGAGGCCGTAGCGGAAGAAGTGACGAAGCTGACGGGCAAGCAGTTCGTCACCGCGATTAACAAGTTCCATTCCTTGACGAGCCACGATGCAATGGTCTACACCCACGGCGCCATCAAAGCGTTGGCTGCGGATCTGATGAAAATCGCCAACGACGTCAGATGGCTGGCAAGCGGTCCGCGCTGCGGCATCGGCGAGATTACAATACCGGAGAACGAGCCGGGCAGCTCCATCATGCCGGGCAAGGTTAACCCGACGCAGAGCGAAGCGCTCACGATGGCGGTGTGTCAGGTGATCGGCAACGATACGGCGATCGGCATGGCGGCCAGCCAAGGCAACTTCGAGCTGAACGTGTTCAAGCCGGTCATCATGTACAACTTCCTGCAATCGCTGACGCTGATGGCGGACGCGATGATCTCGTTCAATGACAATTGCGCGGTCGGCATCGAGCCGAATGAAGCGGTCATCCAGCGCAATCTGGAGCAGTCGCTTATGCTGGTGACGGCGCTCAACCCGCATATCGGCTATGAGAATGCGGCGAAGATTGCCAAGAACGCTCACAAGAAAGGCATTACGCTGAAGGAATCCGCATTAGAGAGCGGTCTTCTGACTTCCGAGCAATTCGAGGAATATGTGCGTCCAGAGAATATGATCGGAAAACGTTAATCGAGAAACAAGATAGAGAAGAAGCTGACCAGACATGGCGTTCGGTCGGCTTCTTCTTTGTAATGATAGTGAACCCGGATCCGGCATGCGTCTGATTATGCAGTGTGCTATCATGATAATGTAGCTGCCTCGCAGGCAGCACCACTATATGGATAAAGTAGGTTTGCGATATGCACTTATTATCGGTTGAACATATTTCGAAGAGTTATGGCGAGAAGGTATTGTTCCAAGATGTAACGTTCGGTGTGGAGGACGGCGACAAGATCGGCATAATCGGCGTGAACGGCACGGGCAAGTCCACCTTCCTGAAGGTGATTGCGGGCATGGAGCCGCCGGACTCCGGAGCCGTGTCGAAGGGCAATGGGGTCGTCGTCCGCATGCTCTCGCAAGATCCGCAATTCCAGGACGGCGAATCGGCTCTGGAGCATGTGCTTGGCGGAGATTCCCCGCAGCTTCGCGCTGTGCAGGCGTACGCGGCGGCCATGGAGGCGCTGGAGCTGAATCCCGGCGATGATGCGCTGCAGCAGAAGCTCATTGCGGCCAATGCGAAGATGGACGAACTGGGCGCATGGCAGCTGGAAAGTGAAGCCAAGACGGCGCTGTCGAAGCTCGGAATTGCGGATTATCATGTCGGCGTGGCTACGATGTCTGGCGGTCAGCGCAAACGTGTGGCGATGGCGGCGGCACTGCTGCTGCCGTCGGATATTCTTATATTGGACGAGCCGACGAACCATATCGACAACGAATCGGTCGCCTGGCTGGAGGGGATGCTGCAGAAGCGTACCGGAGCGCTGCTCATGATTACGCACGACCGCTACTTCCTGGATCGCGTCAGCAATCGGGTCATTGAGCTCGACCGTGGCAGCGCTTATTTCTATGAAGCGAATTACAGTCGCTTCCTGGAGCTGAAGCTGGAGCGGGAGGAGAGGGAAGCGGCTTCCGAGGCGAAGCGGCAGAATCTGCTTCGTCAGGAGTTGGCATGGATATCCCGCGGCGCCAAGGCGCGCACGACGAAGCAGAAGGCGCGGATTGAGCGGTATGAGACGCTGAAGGAAGCAGGCCCAAAAGCGGGCAGCGGCAAGTTGGAGCTATCCGTTGCATCGTCGCGGCTAGGCAGAAAAATCGTGGAGCTTCATGATGTGTCGATGGGTTTTGGCGATAAAGCGCTCTTCTCCGACTTTAGTTATACTGCAGTTCCTGAAGACCGGGTAGGCATCGTAGGGCGCAACGGAAGCGGCAAGTCGACGCTGCTGAAGCTGATCGGGGGCAAGCTGGAGCCTAAGGAAGGCGACGTCGAGCTTGGTCCAACGGTGAAGCTGGGCTGGTTCTCGCAGGAACGTGAAGAGATGGACGAGTCGCTGCGTGTCATCGAATATATCCGGGAGGGGGCAGAGCAAGTGAAGACAGCCGACGGGACGACGATCTCCGCCGGGCAGATGCTGGAGCGCTTCCTGTTCTCTCCCAACATGCAGTGGTCGCCGATCGCCAAGCTGTCGGGCGGCGAGAAGCGCCGGCTGCAGCTGCTGCGGGTGTTGATGGATGCGCCTAACGTGCTGCTGCTGGACGAGCCGACGAATGATCTGGATATTGCGACGCTGACGATCCTGGAGGATTATCTGGATGATTTCCCCGGCGTTGTGTTCGTGGTCTCCCATGACCGCTACTTCCTGGACCGCACAGTGGACAAAATTATCGCGTTCGAGGGAAGTCCGGAGTTGACGGTGCACACAGGGAACTATTCCGATTATGTAGCATACACGGATAAGCGGCAGAAGGGGGAGGGCGGTTTGGATGCGGCGGAAGGCAATGGAAGTGCAGCGGGGTCCAAGTCCAAGGCTGGCGCAGCCGTTTCGAATGCAGCGCAAGATGGAGGGAAGTCCCGAGGGAGCGAGAAGACGCTTCGCATGTCCTATAAGGATCAGCGGGATTACGAGCAGATTGAAGATTGGATCGCGGCGGCGGAGGCGGAGCTGGAAGCTGTCGAGCAAGGGATGGAAGCGGCGGCTAGCGATGCGATGCGGCTTCAGGAGCTGGCGGAAGAGCAGCAGCAACTTAATGAGAAGCTTGAGGGGCTGATGGACCGCTGGGCGGAGCTAAGCGAGCTGGCCGAGCGCATCGCCGAGCAGAAGAAGAGCTAATGGCCTTACGGAGAGCCAACTACATTCAAGAAGGCAGGTAAGTGACATGGACAATTGGAGCAAGATTCGTAATATTTACTGCATCGGACGAAATTACCGCCTGCATGCGCTGGAGCTGGGCAATGAAGTGCCGGATGAACCGCTTGTGTTCATGAAGCCGAGTCACGCCGTGGCAAAGATGGACGGAGGCAAGCTTCTGTTGCCGGGTCATCTGGGGGAACTCCACCACGAGCTGGAGATTGTGCTGGCGGTCGGTCGGGACTATGAGCCGGGTATGGCGCCGGATGCCTGTATATCCGGCATGGCGCTCGGGCTTGATCTGACGCTGCGCGATGTGCAAGCGAAGCTGAAGGCGAAGGGACAGCCGTGGCTGGCGGCGAAAGGCTTCAGGCATTCTGCACCACTTGGTCGATGGATGGCTTACCCTGGTACAGCGGCACTAGGTGAGAAGACGTTCGCGCTTCTGCGCAACGGCGCTGTCGCACAGGAAGGAAGCGCACGGGATATGCTCTTCCCGATCGCCGAGTTGATTCGCTACGTGGGCACGCATTATGGGCTGGGCGAAGGAGATCTTCTGTATACGGGAACGCCGGCCGGCGTATCCGCGCTGCATGACGGTGACAAGCTGGATCTGCTGTGGGACGGTCAAGCGGCAGGCAGTTGTACAGTGCGGTTAGTATAAGGAATGATGACATAAGTGGCAGTATGTCACATTATCCGAACATTTGATATACTTAATTGCATCGATAGGTAGGGAAAGGGTAGAAGCTGCTCATGGAGCCGAGAAAACGAACGTTGTACAGCCAAATCTATGAAGAATTGAAAACGAAAATCGAGCGGGGCGAGCTGACGGAGGAGGAACAGCTACCGACAGAGGTGGCATTGGCCGAAGCGCATGGCGTCAGCGTGATCACTTCCAAGCGGGCATTGCTGGAGCTGGAGCGGGACGGCTATATCTACCGACGTAGAGGCAGCGGCAGCTATGTGAAGCGAAGAGAACCGGAATCGGAAGAGCAGAAGGGCTATGCCGTCTCGGAGGGAAGCTTTACGAATGACGGACGCGGCGTGTCGACAGTCGGGGCAGTCAGAGCAGGAGCTGCTGCAGGCAATATCATTGCGATGGTGCTGCCGAATGAGGATTCAAGCGGTCTGATGGGGTATATTCAGGGCGCGTCGGATTACTTGAACGAGAGAGGCTACTATCTGACGGTGCATCATACGCAATCCTGTCCGGAGAGAGAGCGTGAAGGTCTCTATCTATTGACGAGACGGCCGAATATTGCAGGTATTATCTTATATCCAACCAGTATCCATAGTAATACCGACATGCTGTATGCCCTGTATATGAACGGCTTCCCGATCGTCTCCATCGACCAGTATTATGATCATCTGCCCATCGAAAGCGTAGTGTCGGACAATTATCAAGGAGGCCTTATGGCTGGAACTGAGCTGATTGCGCTCGGTCACAAGAGAATCGCGTTCGTATCCGGCAACGGCATCGCATACCGCAGCTCCGTTCGGGACCGCTTCTACGGTTATTGCGCTGCTCTTAAAGAAGCGGGTCTGAACATAGAGCCCGAACTATTCATTCACGCACATGAATATGCGAAGGGCAGAGCCGGCGACGAGAAGATCTGTCAGACTATTATCGGCCGTCTGTTGGAGTTGGGCGTAACAGCTGTTCAAGCGGAGAATGATCATCTGGCGTTGGAATTGCTTCGCGCATCGGGAGCGCAAGGGATCGAGGTGCCGGGAAGGCTGTCGATTGTCGGCTTCGATAATCATCCTATCGCTGCCAGCGCAGAGAGACCTATTACGACTGTTGCCCAGAACTTCCGAGGTATCGGAAGAGAGGCGGCTGAGCGAATAGTGGTCGGAATCAAGCAGGGCTATCGGCAACAAGTGTGCGTGACGAAGCTGGACGTAACTTGGATCGCAAGAGATTCCATAGGTGCAGTTCCTTCCCCTTTGCCGATGAACAATGAATAAAGGAGTCGGTTTGCCGGACACTCTACTACAAGGCCTGTAGCAGAGTGTTTTTTTGTTCAGCAGAAACAGAATATATGTATTTACATTGAGGCAACGAAAAGATATAATTTTTTCATGAAAAGCAATGTAATTAAATATATGTAATTGTTACATTCGATCCAGGGAGGACATACGATGTTTCTAACGGAATCCAAGCTTGAAGCGCGCATACGCGAATCATCGGAGCTGCGGTATCGGGACGCCATGCCTATCGCGGCATGGGATAGCCAGATCGATAGCGAGGGAAAGATTGGTGCTTATCCGCCGGCCGGAGGCGAGTGGACGGTCATGCGCAGCGGAGAGCGCTGGACGGGACGCGACCTGTATATATGGCTTAAGAGCAGCGTATCGGTACCGAGGGAATGGGCTGGCCGGAAGGTGCTGGGCCGATTCGACTTCGGAGATACGGGAGCTGGCAACAATTCCGGCTTCGAATCGCTGCTGTTCCTGGAAGGTCAGCCCTATCAGGGCGTAGACTCCAATCATAAGGAAGTGTTCCTGCCGGAGACGGCGGCGGGAAGTGAATTGGTGTTCGCCTTCCGTGTATGGTCGGGGCTGGAGGGCGGAGGCGTGCCGCGAGAGCAGGCGCATACGATTCAGATATCAGAAATATGCTGGCTGGATGAAGCGGCTGACGATTTCTACTATACGTCTACGGCCGTACTGGAGACGGTGAAGCTGCTTGACGAGCATGCGACGGAACGTCCGATGCTGCTCAGCGCACTGGACGGGGCGTACAGGCTGCTGGACTGGTCGCGACCAGGCTCGGACGCTTTCTACCAATCCGTCGAAGAGGCAAGAGGCGTGCTGCGCGCCAAGCTGGAGGAGATCGGCAAGCATCATCCCGTCACGGTACATGCCATCGGCCATACGCATATTGATGTTGCATGGCTATGGCGGCTGAGACATACGCGAGAGAAGTGCGCCCGTTCCTTCTCGACGGTGCTTCGATTGATGGAGCAGTACCCGGAATATGTCTTCCTGCAGACGCAACCTCAGCTCTATGCGTACATCAAGGAGGACTATCCGGACATCTACGAGAAGATGAAAGAACGTGTGAAGGAAGGTCGCTGGGAAGCCGCTGGTGGCATGTGGCTGGAGGCAGACTGCAATCTGACGAGCGGGGAGTCGCTCGTCAGACAGATCCTGCTGGGAACACGCTTCCTGCGTGATGAGTTCGGCGTAGAGTGCGATTACTTGTGGCTGCCTGACGTATTCGGCTATAGCTGGGCGCTGCCGCAGATACTGAAGAAGTCCGGCATTCATACGTTCATGACGACGAAGATTAGCTGGAACCAGTACAACCGAATGCCGCATGATACGTTCCAATGGCGGGGCATTGACGGTACGGAGATACTGACGCATTTCATCACTACACCTGAGCCTTGGTCGCAGCCGGGCTCATGGTTCTATACGTACAACGGCGTTGTCACTCCGAAGTCGGTGAAGGGAATATGGGACGCATACCGCGACAAGGAAGTGAACCGCGAGCTGCTGTTGTCTTACGGCTATGGAGACGGAGGCGGCGGCGTCAATCGGGAGATGCTGGAGATGCGCAGACGACTGGACGATATGCCGGGACTTCCGCATGTGAAGACGTCTACAGCCGGCGATTATTTCCGCGAGCTGCATGAACGGGTGGAAGCGACGGATCGTTATGTGCATAAGTGGGACGGCGAGCTGTATCTGGAGTATCACCGGGGCACCTATACCTCACAGGCTTACAATAAACGGATGAACCGCAAGTTGGAGCTGCTCTACCGTGAGACGGAATGGCTGGCCAGCTTGAGGAGCGCCTTGTCCGGCAACTGGCAGTCTTATCCGCAGCAACGTCTTAACGAAGGATGGACGATTGTGCTCCGCAATCAGTTCCATGATATCATTCCGGGCTCCTCCATATCGGAAGTGTACGAGGACAGCACATTGGAGTATGCGGAGGCTGAGAAGCTTGCGCAAGCGGAATGGCAATCGGCTGCCGCTGGATTATCAGGAGCTGACGGGGAGGGGAAAGTTACCGTATTCAATAGCGCGAACTGGAACAGGACGGAGCTTGTGAGCGTAGAGGCGACCACTCCACAGTATGGCGTATGGCTGGATGGGGAAGGGCGTACGCTTCCAGCTCAGCTTGCAGGTGAACGATGGCTCGTGCAAGTGGCTGATGTGCCGTCCATGGGCTGGTCGACGATCCGATTCCAAGCGGGTGATGCGTCTGCGGCCGGCGATCAACGGCTGCCATTCGAGCTGCGTGAGCGGGGAATCGCTACGCCTTACTATGACATCTTGTGGAATGAAGCGGGGCAATTGACTTCTGTCTTCGACCTGGAGGCGGAACGGGAAGTGCTTGCCGAAGGGAAGCGCGGCAACGTCCTGCAAGTATTCGAAGACAAGCCTCTCGCTCACGAGGCTTGGGACATCGATTTGTTCTATCAGGAGAAGTGCCGCGAAGTGACAGAGCTGGAGTCTTGTCAGTGCGTGGAAGTGGGGGCGCTCCGGGCTGTCGTTCGCTTCAAGTGGCGTTATATGGATTCAGTCATAGAACAGGATATGATCCTGTATGCGGGAGATCGAAGGATCGACTTCAAGACGACGGTGGATTGGCAGGAGCAGAAGCAACTGCTGAAGACGGCCTTCCCGGTATCTGTTCGCGCGACGGAGGCGACTTATGATGTGCAGTTCGGCAACGTCAAGCGTCCGACGCATTGGAATACGAGCTGGGACTACGCCCGATTCGAGACCGTTGGCCAGCAATGGGCGGATCTGTCTGAACGGGGATACGGCGTCAGCCTTATGAATGATTGCAAGTACGGCTATGATATTAAGGACGATACGATCAGGCTGTCGCTAATCAAGTGTGCGACCTATCCTGCGCCCGATGCCGATCTCGGCCGTCACAACTTCACTTATTCGCTGCTGCCGCATGCAGGCGACTGGCTGGAAGGCAATACCGTTCAGGAAGCGTGGGCATTGAACAATCCGCTTACATGCAAGAAGGGAATGCCGACTGAAGAGCGGTTCTCTATGCTGGAGTTGAACGGCGGCCATGTGCTGGTCGATGCGCTCAAGAAAGCTGAGGATGGGAATTGCATCGTCGTGCGCCTTCATGAATACGGCGGAGCGCGGGGCAAGGTGGAGCTCGTCAGTGAATTGCCTGTCGCCAGCTGGCAGGAGTGCGACTTGATGGAGCGCCCGCTTGGCGAATCGGTTGAGGGTATGCGGCTATCGTTCCACTTGAAGCCGTATGAGATTAAAACCTTCCTCATGCATTTGAAGGAATAAGAGGTTGTGCTAGCAGATGAAAGTACCGTGCAGCAGCTAGTGCGGCAATAAGGCCGGGCGAGAGTTGTATACAATTTCAAATTCACTATACGTGTAGCAAAGCCGCCTGCGAATTTCATTCGCAAGGCGGCCATTTATTATAATTTTGTCAAATTGTCCAAATATGGAGCCATTGCTTATTCGCGGTGCAACGGCTAATGTCGTTGATTCTCCCCTAACGGCAATGCCAATAAGTTAATCGCATGAGCTTCTTCGCGAGAAAAATCGTCAACCAACGGTGTACTTTAATGCCCTGAAAGATGTTTCAATACCCCATCCCATGTTATAAATAATATCAAACTCCTCGCCAGCAGGCAAACGCAAGCCCGAGAGAATGCATAACCTCGATCAGCGATACCAATGGTTTTGAAAATAGATTTCGGATTCACGTTATAGCCCTACGATTCTAAGAGTTCCTTATAGATGCTGTTGCCGACTATGGAAATCAGAAGATGCATAGTCGTTTCAAAGGGCAGTTTCTTCTTCCGGGTAAAATCTGTTTCAGGGTTTTTGACATAAGGTCCTGGCGCACCTTACATTTCCTGTATGATGGATGTCGTTGAAGGATATGGATGTCGATACTATGATATCGTGCAGGCGATCGTGCATTGTGTATCTTCAGAGCTTCATGTGAATAGAGAAAGATACTGAAGAAGTATCCTCATGAGGATATCTTTTTAATATATGGGGTCTGTCAAGTATTTTGTGTAAACTCTATCAAATAAATCAAAGGATGAACGGTTTAACGCGCTCTTCAAAGTGGATGGACAACTGGAGGAGGTTGCCGGTCCATTTCTTCATGACATCCATTGTGGACAAGTACAGCATCTTCAATAACGCATCGTCATTCGGGAAGATCGTTTTGCCCTTTGTGACCTTGCGAAGCTGTCGATGATAACTCTCGATAACGTTCGTGGTGTAGATGATTTTTCGCAGCTTTTCTGGATATTGAAAGAACGCAGTCAGCTCCGTCCAGTTGGTGCGCCATGACTTCACCACATGGGGATATTTCTTGCCCCACAGCTCATCAAAGGCTTCCAGTGCTGCTGCAGCAGCCTGTTCATTCACAGCCTTATAAATCGGCTTTAATGCAGCTGCGACCGCCTTCAAATCCTTGTAGGAGACATGCTTCATCGAATTGCGGATCTGGTGGACGATGCACTTCTGAACGTCTGTTTGGGGATAGACGGCCGCAATGGCTTCGCTGAAACCGTTTAGGTTATCCACACAATTAATAAGGATGTCGTTCACGCCACGGCTCTTGAGATCGTTTAATACGCCCAGCCAGAACTTGGCGGACTCATTCTCGCCGACCCACATGCCAAGCACGTCCTTGTGTCCTTCGAGATCGATGCCAATGACCATGTAGGCGGCTTTGTTGACAATGGCGTTATCCTGTCGCACCTTGTAATGAATGGCATCCATAAATACGACCGCGTATACCTGCTGCAAGGGGCGGTTTTGCCACTGCTGCACTTGCGGAAGAATACGATCGGTGATGTTGGAGACGAGCGTTGGAGAGAGTTCCACACCGTAGATGTCGTTGAAATGTGCCTGAAATCCCGTGTCGACATGACCTTGGCATACATCGAGATAATCTGGTTCTCCATACCAGAGAGGTCGTTTTGATGCTTCTTGAATGAATTGCTGTAGCTGTTCCTTTGTGAACATTCCCATCGTGTTCTCCTGCCTCTCGTTGTTTACTTCCATAGTAGTCTGAACATGACTTATGCAGTTCAATCCAAAACCAGGTAATTCGATAAGAGTCATAAAGATATCATCAAAGTTCACGAAAACCCCTTGACTTTCTGGAATCGCCACAATAA